>NZ_JBIXJM010000117.1:0-20908 GCF_044752445.1 Wolbachia endosymbiont of Drosophila barbarae
TGCTATGGAAGTGAAGAAATAGTTTCTTTCCGGTTTAACAAGATTTTTTTCTTGTTCGACGCTCCTAATACATTTTGAGTCTGCTTGCTTTTGTTTACAATACTTTCATATGCTAAATTATTAAGTCCTAAAATATTTTTATTCCTTTGACTTAAAATCTCTTTTTCTCTGTAAATACAATTTACATAATCATCGTACCTTTCTTTAGTAAATTTATTTAAAGTTGCACCCTCCGATATTACTTGTAATATCTTTTTCTCCTCTAGAAGTCTAGAATTCTCAGTAGAATCGACCCAATATAGTTCTTGTGTTGTATTAATTATACAGTCTACAAAGGAGTCACCGTCTCTATATGGAAAAGTGAACATAATTCTTTGTTCCAGTGCTTGGCTTATAACTTCATCAAGTCTCCCTTTCAACTCCTCAATATCATCTTCACATAGACCAACTTCATGTGAACTACTAAGGATTTTGTCCATTTCTTGCCAAATATTTTCATACTTCTCCCTTTCTGCTTTATTCAGTTCTATTTGGGCTAAAAAAAAAGAATCTTTTTTTCTTATTATGTTTGTGTTTTCATCATGAAAACTTAGATGACTGTAGCGTTCACCACAATCTGTATCATAATGACCAACATTATCATCACCACAGTCCGAACTATCTTCTGAGTTCCCTTCACTATCTAACCAATTGTCAACTTTCGGAAATTCTGAGCTTTTCTGTTCACCTTCAAAAGTCTGATTACTACCACCAGCGCCCTTTGTCAAATTTTCTTTACTTTCACAAGAACCATCTGAACCATAGCCCTCATTCCCTTTTGGATCTGAATCATCTGGATTACAATCAGAAGTTATTTCTGTATCTTCAGAAATCTGTTGATTATCACTTTCACCTAACAAACCACCATTTGTTGGATTACATACATTTTCTGTATATTTTTGATTATTTTGTGCTTCTATTTTCCTCTTCTTGTACAACGGTTCAAACTGATCAATTTCAATCGATCGTACTCGTTTCCTTGAAGGAAAGTCCTCTGGAATCTGATCCTCATCGTCAGAATTGTGACCTGAATCACAAATTACATGATCATTGCAGGTAGAATTATGCTCTTGACTAATCAAGGAAAGCTGAATTAGATTGCTAAAAACAATACTATCTAGCTGTACTGAATCAGTACTTTCAAAAATTTGTGGATTATTACTTCCGTTTGGCAAATTACCTGATAAACCAGTCTGATGATTATTTTCACCTACCCAACCATCAGTTGGTGTTGGAATGCATATTCCTGTATATCTTTGGCTATCAAGAGAATCATTAGTTAATTGTACTGCTGTATAAGTTGTCCGGTCATCCTCATCATCGGAACTAATACCTGAATCATGGCCATCACCTTCTTCTGAATCTGAATCACCTGACCTATGATTATTACTGTTATCACTTGTACAAGAATCATCGGAGTGCTGTAGAGGAGTTTGTGCATTACTTTCAAGATTTTGACGCCAATCGCTGTCAGGCTCCCCAAAACCGAAAGCAGTGCGTATAGCTTTTTCCTTGTCTGATACCCCACCATTCATATTGTATAACCATTACTCACTAATCCCTTAGTGAATATCGTAATATATAGGTCTGTCAATAAAAAAATATAACTTTCTTTGGTTCTAACCTTTGCAAATCAGTATCTATAACCCGGTAATTTCTCATATATTGCACTCTGGACCTAGGAGCGTTGTTAATAAATCCACGACAGCTAGACAACCTTCGCCCGTTTACTAGAAGGCAAAGCAGCAAGGAGCGAACCAAAAGCGATAAGAAAGGATCCAAACCAGATTATAGACATTCCAGGTTTATAGTGCACTTTGGCTGCGATTTTGCTCTTACTCTTATCAATCTCTCCAATTACAACATAAATATCAGAAAATAAATTGTGGTAGATACTGCTTTCAACATTTTTCTGACCTTCCACAAGGTAAAATCTATATTCAGGAGTTACTTCACCCAATATCTTGTTATTCAGCAAATTCCTGATATCCATTGTACCCCTCACTGCATGGAAATTTTTTTCTTTTATTAGCTCAATATTTCGTAAAGTAACTTTAAATTTATTGACTGTTATGCTATCCCCTATTTTTAAGTAATTTTCTTTTTTCTCCTGCCAACCAACTGAATAAGCTATACCAAGCACTAGAATTGCCACTCCAGCATGAGCTGCCATCATTGCATAGTAGGATTTAGAAACTTTTTTTGCTAATAAAATTGATTCGCTCTTAAATAAACGAATTCTTTTACTGTATGCTTCTAAAACAAAGATTAATAATGCTATGGAGATAGTAATTGATAGCACAATCATTAGCTCCATGTGAAAGATAAACGGCAAAATAGCTGCAGCACTGCAGAATGAAAATCTATATTCACGGAATATTGGCAATAGACTGTTTCCCTGCCAACTACAGTATTGCCCGATCATGGTGAGCACTAGAATAGCTAGTGCAATAGGATTAAATAAAGAATTGTAATATGGTGCTCCAACTGAAATTAATTCACCGGTTAAATATTCGAGCACTGTAGGGTATAAAGTGCCAACGAACACAATGAAAAAGGCAGTGATGAATAATAAATTGTTCATCAGCATCATCGTAAGGCGTGAAAAGAATCTTCTACCCTCTGTCACTTGAATAGCAGGTTTCTTTTCAGATTCCAGTGTCAAGCATTGGAATGACATCGCAGACGTGTGATTTTTTCTCGTAAATACTACAAATATTACTAAGCTACTGACTGTAATTACACCAAGTAGCGCTAATATATACAGTCCATACCTTGGGTCATCTGCAAACGTGTGCACTGAGGTAAGTATTCCTGAGCGAACTAGAAATGTTCCAGTCACACTCAATATAAAAGTTGTAAGCGTAAGTAAAATAGCAAAGTTCCTTAAACCATTGAAATTTCGCACCACAAGCAACAAATGTGTCAGCGCCACTGCAATTAGCCACGGCATCAAAGAAACGTTTTCCACTGGATCCCAAAACCAAAATCCACCCCACCCAAGTTCGCGATATGCCCACCAGCTACCTAAGCTGATGCCCAAAGTGAGCAGCGACCAAGAAATAAGTATCCAAGGCCTGACAATTTTAGCCCAAACATTTCCTTCAACTTTTGCAATTAATCCAGCTATAGAGAGCGAAAAAGGAACGCTAAATCCAAGGTACCCTAAATATAATATCGGTGGATGAATAGCAAGACCTATATCTTGCAATATCGGATTAAAACCAAGACCATCTTTTTCAACGCTTGGCATTTTAGTGAAGGGGCTGGATTCAAGTAAAGTGAACAGTAAAAAACAAAAGCAAATCAAGCCTTGGGTGATCAAGGATACTTTCTTCAATTTACTGTCGTTATCAGTAAAAATATCCATCAGAAATAGGTAAAAGGTAAGCACTAATGTCCAAAGCAACATGGACCCTTCTTTATTTCCCCAAACACCACAAATCTTATAGATCAAAGGTTTTGTTGTGTGTGAGTGGTAATATACGTTTTCGAGTGAGAAATCATTTGTAATGTGGCAGTAGATCAAAATAGCCATTGATGTTGATACACAAAAAAACATGGCAGTGGTAATAAACCAACAAGAACTAAGCGGTAAAAACAAATATGTCAAAGACAATAAGCAGGCTAGCAATAGCAATATATTCCCAAGTTCAGGCATAAAAAATTATAGTTTTTATATAAACAATATTACTGATAACAAGTTAGAAGTTAAAGTGTTAATTGATGCTAGCATAATGCTCCCGTAGCTAGCTGTGCTAGTATTAATTAAAAATTAAATATTAAATCTTTATACTTTTATAGATAGCGTTAATATTGAGGTAATATTGTGGGTACAACTAAGATTAGTAAATTTCCATTCAATATAAAAGGTAAAGTGGCAAAACAATATGCCGAACCAATAATCGAAAAAAATCTCTATACTATTTTAGGATTCAAAGATATAGAAGATTTTGAAAATAAGACAAGTAAGCTTGTTAATAAAAAAGTTTGGCAATCATTTGTTGACTGCTTTGCAAAAGAAATAGATTATGCAGCAACCGAAAAAGTTGTAAAAAGCATCGTTTGTAACATTGCAAAGAGTGATCGCGGTGATGCTTTTACCAAAACTGAACATCTCATATTAAATGAAAAACAAGATAATAAAAAGAGAGAAAAAGCGATTAGAAAAGCTATTAGTATTTTGAGAAAAATCAATCCAGAAAAAGCCTTTAATGAACTTTCAGTAATAAAAAAACAAGCTGAAGATTTTTTACAAACCGATTTTTGTAAAGCACAGAGTAAATCACTTCAAGGATTTGCTCCCTCTGGTGGACAGCTCTTTGCGGAAACTCTGAAATATATAGAAACACTAGAAAGATTATCCGAAGTAAAAAAAGAAGGGCTAGTTAAAGATTTCTTGTTAAATCATGTTAGTTCATTGAATAAAAAGTATCCTAAATCACAAGGTAAAAGGGAAGATGCTATAACAATACTATCAAGTGATGAGTTGAAGAATTTTTACAATAAAGGTGTAGAAGAAGGAATGTTACAACCAATGGCATCTTACAAAGGATGCAGAAACCTGTATGACAAAATGAACCAGATAAAAAATGAATCCAAAAGTATAATTAAAAGAGAAGAACGGGAAGAAAATTTAAAGAAAATAGATAAGTCGATAATCAGCGCAATTAATGACATAAAAAAACATAGAGAAGCAATCCTTAACTGTAAAGACTTTCAAAATTCTTACATAAAAGAGAAAAAAGAACATCCATTTAGAGGCAACGCATGTCAAAAAATGATTGATATATATCAAGAGAGAATTGTTGGATATCAGGAGAAAATTCGTCAAAACTTAAACCAAATAAAAGCGATATTAAAAAGTGCGCCGCAAGAAATGGATGATGTGGAAGAATTCGAGGAAATAATTGATGATATACATGAAGCAAAGCAGTGTGATGAAATTTTTGATTCAGCTTTAATTTGTTTATCGAACATACAGAATGAGCTAGATATTCAGCTGGAAAATCCTTCAACAGAACTCAGAGCTTCACACATTAACGTTAAAACTGAGCTAACTAGGTTATAAGAACCAAATCTTTAGGATAATGAAAGCACTTTAATTCAAGACAGCTCTTAGTCTGTGTTTTAATTTGGTTGTGTTTTATTAAAAAAACTTTAGATTTATTTTATAATCGATACTCAAATATAATGACTCAAACTTGGGATTTGTTGCAAACAGGGCAAAAGGAAGGCTATAAAATTGCGTATACTAATGCTCGTATTATCGACCCGGAAACTAAACTTGATATAAAAGGTTCATTATTGACTGAAGGGGATAAAATTGTTGACTTTGGTGAATCATTATTTTCAACAAGTGGAGTTGATGAAACAATAGACTGTAAAGGGCTTGTTCTAATGCCAGGCCTTATTGACATTCACGTACATTTTCGTGAACCAGGCCAGGAACATAAAGAAACTATATATACAGGTAGCAAATCTGCAGCTGCAGGAGGCGTTACAACTGTAGTTTGTCAGCCAAACACTGTTCCAGCAATTGATAGCGTTGTTTTGGCTAAATATTTGAAATATAGAGCATTTGAAACTTCGCATGTGAATGTTGAATTTTACGCTAAAATCACCACTTCGGAAGAACACCTGACTGAAATGGCACTTTTAAAGGAAGCAGGTGCGGTTGGGTTCACTGATGATGGCATGCCAGTTATGAACCCAATGATTATGAGACAGGCGCTGCTTTATTCAAGTATGCTGGGTGTTCCTATTGCTCAACATGCAGAAGATTTAAATTTATCAGCAGGTGGTGCAATCAACGAAGGTAAAATTTCTGAAGAATTGGGAGTAAAGGGGATCTTAAGTGCGTCAGAATCGGTTATGGTAAGTCGCGATATACTGCTCATGAAAGATATGGAGAATGTGCACTACCATATTCTACATGTCTCTTCAAAAGATTCACTTGATGCTATTAAACGTGCAAAAGATTTGGGATTAAATGTTACGTGCGAAGTAACCCCTCATCACTTCACTTTGACTGAAGATATAGTAAAACAACATGGGGCAATTGCAAAAATGAACCCGCCACTTCGCACTGAAGAGGATCGTTTAGCTATGGTTGAAGGTTTAAAGACAGGTGTGATTGATTGCATTGCAACCGATCATGCTCCGCATGATCGTAGTTCTAAAGATCTGCCACTTGAAAATGCTGCATTTGGTATTGTTGGTCTTGAAACAATGCTGCCCCTTTCACTTGAACTCTATCACAGTGGGCAAATGGGTCTACTTGATGTGCTCGCAAAATTGACATATAAGCCTGCAGATATAATACACATACCACGTGGTCGTATACAAAAAAACCTTGCTGCAGACTTAATTTTAGTTGACCTCAATCATGAATGGGAAATTAAAACTGACAACTTTGCTAGTAAATCAAAGAATTCTCCTTTCGATGGTCGCAAAGTAAAAGGACACGTAGTACGTACTGTTGTGTCCGGCAAAACTATATACTCGCAGAAGAGTTAGTTATCATATCTTATCTATTCCAATTTGTTATCACCAGAATGGGCTAAGTGCACCTAAATTTAAATTAAGAAATCTTACACTGTCTCCGAATAAACACATCCTCTTATCTTTCCCTAATCTGTAAAGTTATTTTGTCTATCAATCTGATTCCAAAACAGCAAAATTATTGTATAATGTTACTTTGAAGTTTTATTTTCAATGCACAAGTTTGCAATACTTTTTTCTATACTGCTTGCAATAGTTGCTTACTACCTAAACAATGAAATCATATTTGAAATAGCAAAGCTATTTAGTGATATCTTTATCAGCTTGCTCAAATTAATAAGCTTACCTCTGGTTTTTTTATCCATAGTTTCCACAATTTCCGGGCTCAAAGACTCAATTGAAATCAAAGTCTTAGTTAAGAAAACACTATTTTATACTCTGCTTACAACTATTATAGCTGCGTTTGTTGCATTATCGTTTTATTTGTTAATAGATCCAGCAAGAAAAAATTTCATAAGTAATACAATAGGGAGTATTAACAGCAATAACCACAGTTATTTTTCATATTTAAAATCACTCATTCCTTCTAATTTTGTGCAAGTTTTTCTTGAAAATAATATGATTGGTAGCATATTAATCGCTTTTTCGATGGGTGGAGCTATTGTTTCACTTTCAAAAGAAAAGCAGGATATATTACATCAAATATTCTCTGCACTTTTTGATACGCTACTTAAAATTGCTCAGGGGTTACTAAAATTCATTCCGCTTGCTGTGTGGTCCTTTATCACATGTTTTTTGCATGAATTAAAAGGCGGTAGTGAGTTCTACAATCTTTTATGGTATTTTGTTTGCATAATGTCTGCAAATTTTGTGCAGGCATTTCTGATTTTACCGCTATTTATGTGGTATAAAGGCATATCACCAATTCAAACGCTGAAAGGGGTTATGCCAGCACTCACACTTGCGTTTTTTTCTAAATCATCCAGTGCAACATTGCCAACAACTATAGAATGTGTGCAGAACAAGCTAAAGGTGCCAAAGAAATTATCGTCTTTTATTTTACCAATATGCACAACAATTAACATGAATGCATGTGCTGCATTTATACTAATCACTGTAATGTTTGTTGCAGAAATGAACGGATACGTATTTTCCTTAAGCGAAATGTTGATATGGATTTTTTTAGCTACAGGGGCTGCAATTGGTAACGCTGGAGTGCCGATGGGGTGCTATTTTATGGCAACCAGTTATCTCATGTCGATGAATGTTCCTCTGCATATTATGGGACTGATTTTGCCTATTTATACAATCATCGATATGTTTGAAACTGCAATAAATGTGTGGTCTGATGTTTGTATCACTCAGATAATTAATAAAGAATGTAATAGTGAAACTTAAAAAATGATATTAGACGAAAATAACCTAATAATAAAAGAATTTAAAGAAGCAGAAGCAATTTTGCATGGGCATTTTGTTTTATCATCCGGGCTGCATAGTGACACATACATACAGTGTGCGAAGATTTTTGAAAATCCAAGCAGAGCCATGAAAGTTTGCGCATTATTAGCAGATAAAATAAAAAAAGAATTAAATAGCTCCATAGATTTAATATTATCTCCTGCAATTGGTGGAATAATTGTGGGTTATGAGATTGGCAGGCAGCTTGGAATAAAGACAATGTTTTGCGAGCGCGTTAATGGTAAGTTTGAATTACGCCGTGGATTTAAGATCAAAAAGGGTGAGAAAATATTGCTCATTGAAGATGTAATAACCACAGGTAAATCTTCACTTGAAGCAGTGGAATGTGCAGAAGGGGAAGGAGGTAAAGTTGTTGCTGAAGCTTCTTTGATAAAGAGAAATAGTGAAACGAAACTGCCTTTTCCTGTCATATCTTTGATTGAACTGAACATCAAAAACTACAGCGAGGAAGAACTTCCAAGTGAATTAAAACAACTACCCATAACAAAACCTGGGAGTAGGGAATATTTAACAAAGTAATCCTATAATATCTTGGAAACACAGCATTTATACACAGCTTTAGTTATTTACTCCAAGTGTATTTTATGTATACTTATTACTAAATTAATTTTGAAATGATAGAAAATGAACGAATTTAAATCGATCCGAAATATAGCAATAATCGCACACGTTGACCACGGTAAAACTACTTTACTTGATAACATGTTAAAACAAAGTGGCACATTCCGCGAGAATCAAGAAGTTCAAGAACGAGTGATGGATAGTGGTGATCAAGAGCGTGAACGCGGAATTACAATACTTGCAAAATGTACATCAATAATGTGGGGCGATGAAAAGATCAATATTATTGACACGCCAGGGCACGCGGACTTTGGTGGGGAAGTGGAAAGGGTATTGTGCATGGCAGATGGTGTGTTGCTGCTGGTTGACGCTGCAGAAGGTCCCATGCCACAAACAAAATTTGTGCTCTCAAAAGCACTAAAAGCAAATTTGAAGCCAATTGTGATAATCAATAAGGTCGACCGACCAGACAGCAGAATTGATGAAGTATTAAATGAAATATATGAGTTATTTTTTAACCTTGATGCAACCAACGAGCAGCTAGATTTTCCAGTGTTGTATGCTTCAGGTAGAAATGGCTGGTGTGCTAAGGAGCTTTCTGATGAAAGAAAAGATTTAAGCCCATTATTTTCAACGGTTATAGATTATATAAAACCTTCTGTTTATAATCAAAATGCACCTTTTGCTATGTTGGTCACTCTACTTGAGTCTGATAAGTTTCTTGGCAGAATATTGACAGGAAAGGTTTATCAGGGCATTGCAAAAGTCAATTCAGATCTTAAGGTGCTTGACCTCGATGGCAAAGTAATTGAACGAGGAAGATTAACTAAGTTGCTCTCATTTTCTGGCTTGAAACGCATTCCAGTAGAACAAGCTGTGGCGGGAGACATAATTGCAATTGCAGGACTTGAGGAAGCTTCGGTTTCAGATACTATAGCAGCACCAGAAGTTACAACTGCAGTAAGCTCAACTCCAGTTGATCCGCCAACAATGGCGATTACTCTGAGCGTTAACGATTCACCTTTTGCTGGGCAAGAAGGTACAAAGCTTACCTCAACTGCTATAAAGGATCGCTTATACACGGAGGCAGAAACAAATGTTGCAATTACTGTGACTTTGGCACCAAGCGGTGAAGCATTTGAAGTAGGTGGGCGTGGTGAGTTACAGCTTGGAGTGTTAATTGAAAATATGAGGAGAGAAGGTTTTGAGCTTTCGGTATCACGCCCTCGCGTGTTATTTAAAGAAGAAGGCGGTAAAAAACTTGAACCTATAGAGGAAGTAGTAATTGATGTAGATGATGAATATAGTGGAATCATCATGGAAAAACTCAGCTTCCGTAAAGGTGAAGTAACTGACATGAGACCTTCTGGTAATGGCAGGACAAGATTAACGTTTTTAGTGCCATCAAGAGGATTAATCGGTTATCAAGGAGAGTTTTTAACTGATTCTCGTGGCACAGGCATAATTAACCGTTTATTTCACAGTTATGCTCCACATAGAGGTCCAATTTCTGGAAGGCGCAATGGAGTTTTAATTTCTACAGATAAGGGTGAGGCTGTGGCATATGCAATTTTCAATTTGCAAGACAGGGGAATTATGTTTATTAAGCCACAGGATAAGGTATATTGTGGCATGGTTGTCGGCCAGCATAGCCGTGACAATGATTTGGAGATAAATGTGTTAAAGGGTAAGCAATTAACAAACGTAAGAGCTTCAGGTAGTGATGAAGCTATAAAGCTCACTCCACCAAAGATAATGACACTGGAGGATATGATAGCGTATATAGATGATGATGAATTGGTGGAAGTAACTCCAAAATCTATACGTTTACGCAAGAAATTCCTTGATCCAAATGAACGTAAGCGTGCAGGAAGGGCAAAGAATAAGGAGTAATCAGAGGTTGAACATTTGCGAAAAATAGTGTATAATTATTCGTCTCCTAATTGTATTTAATTATGGCCTTTTCGAAATTTCTCGATCCAAAAAACAATTTCGCGTTCAAGAGAATATTTGGCACTGAGAAAAATAAAGATATTCTCATTCACTTTCTCAATGATATATTGGGCTTCGCTGGCAAAGATGAAATAGAAGAAATAGAATTTCTCAGCACTATCATGAATGCTGAGATTGCCTCTAAAAAACAAAGTATTGTTGATGTTTTCTGTACTGATTCTGCTGGAACCCAGCTAATTATTGAAATGGTGCGACCTGAAAGTCTTCGGTCATATTGTTTAAAAGGAGAGGAATTCCTTCAGAAAGAAACTAAAAGAGTTCTAAAACTTATTAAACCAGATGTTTTGCCATCTGAGTCTACGCATCAGTGCGAATCGGGTAACCGGTCGGTGCCAAGCGATGCGGACAATGAACCTCCTCTTGAAAAAGAAGATGCTCAATCGTGAAAGGAGCATAAACTACAAGCATCATGTGGTTGGAGAGCTAGGCTTAGTGGTATGGTGAACGTAAGTGAAGCTTCATAAGTATCGTAACGATTAAAGAGCTAAAGATGCTGATAAGCTCCGACCAAAAGGTAATGTGACATTTTTCATTTCTGGATGTACGCAAATCACCGGTATAGAGAAGTCACCTAACCCACTGTTGTATGACAGAAGGAACAGGGTAAGCCTGTATTTCCGCCTATATGGCAAGCAAACCGCAAGGAACGCTGATGAAAATGCAGGTAAAGGATAATGGAGAAAGCGAATGCCATTTTGTAACGAAATGTATAGAATTTGTAACATTAATTCGCGTGAAAACGAGCAGATTTCCATTTGGTCCCTCGTGACAAGAAACTTTGTTAACCACTTGAGGTAGAGAAGCAGATGACCTTACCCACAGAAATGATGAAGAAATTAGGAATATTTTTTACAAAAAGGACAATACTAACAAAAGAACTTTATTCTATTTAAAATATAAAGTTACAATAAATTTTCCTGTCATCTCCAAATAAATTACATTAACTTAGTATTGTATATTGTTAATAACTTAAATAATACAGCCATTTTCAGCAACAAAAACCAAAGGTCTTGAGATACAAGATATTTGTATGGTTACTATGATAGTTCCTTTTTTAAGAAAGTTTTAAATTTCATACTTAACAATAAGCAACTTTAGGTTTAAATTTATGAAATCAGTTGTTATATACATCAGCAAATACGAATTTAACTGGTGTTATGGACTTAAATAAATTTACCGAAAAAGCAAAAAGTCTAATTCAAAGTGCTCAGATGAAAGCGTTGGGAGCTGGGCATCAGATTTTTATGCCTGAGCATTTACTAAAAGTGATGCTTGAAGATGAATCAGGTTTAGTTCAGGATTTGATAAACGCTTGTGGTGGAAATGTGCAGAGTATTTCCGATGCTGTGGATAGTGCAATAAAAAAGTTGCCAGTAATTGAAGGTCCAGGAAGTGGTGGCCTTCAACTTTCAAGAGAAATAGCAAAAGTTTTTGAAGATTCAATTGGTATTGCAAAGAGAAATAAAGATTCATTTGTTGCTGTCGAGCGTTTACTGCAGGGCCTCACTGCACAAAAAGATGATACTGTAGGCAAAATTCTGGCAGAGAATGGTGTGACTCCACAAAAACTGAACTCAGTTGTTGCAGAAATGAGAAAGGGCAGCAGTGCGGACTCGCCAAACAGTGAGGAAAAATTAAATGCGGCAAAGAAATATACAAAAGATGTTACAGAGCTTGCTATGCAAGGAAAGCTTGATCCTGTAATTGGTCGTGATGAAGAGATCAGAAGAACTATGCAGGTATCACTGAGGCGGACAAAAAATAATCCAGTGCTGATCGGTGAACCTGGTGTTGGAAAAACTGCAATAGTTGAGGGGCTTGCAAATAGAATTGTTGCAAACGATGTACCACTTGGTTTGCATGATGCAAAGGTCTTAGCTTTGGATCTTGGTGCATTAATCGCTGGAACGAAGTTTAGAGGAGAATTTGAAGAAAGGTTAAAAGCAGTTATTAATGAGCTTTCGAAAGCGGAGGGAAAAGTTATCTTGTTTATAGATGAGCTTCATACTTTAGTTGGAGCAGGAGCAACAAGTGGTGCAATGGATGCCTCGAATCTGCTGAAGCCTGCTCTTGCGCGTGGAGAAATTCGCTGTATAGGAGCCACAACTTTAGATGAATATCGTCAGCATATAGAAAAAGATCCTGCGCTTGCAAGGCGTTTCCAGCCTGTGTTTATTTCTCAACCAACTGAAACTGATACCATTTCAATACTCAGGGGTTTGAAGGAAAGATATGAGGTGCATCATGGTATAAGAATTACAGACGGTGCAATAATTGCTGCTGCAACGTTATCCAATAGATATATAACAGATAGGTTTTTACCTGATAAAGCAATTGATTTGATTGATGAAGCAGCAAGTAGGGTGAGAATTGAAATGGATAGCAAGCCTGAAGTTATTGATGAACTTGAGAGAAAGGTTATACAGCTAAAGATTGAAGCAGAGGCTCTAAAAAAAGAAAGTGATGAAAATTCTAAACAGCGTTTAAAAAAGATAAATGAAGAGATCGAAAATCTAAACAGTAAATTTGCTGACTTGAACAGCAAATGGCAGATGGAAAAGAATAAAATAGCTAGAATACAAGAAACAGCCGAAAAATTAGATAACGCTAGAAAAGAGTTGGAATTAGTTCAGCGTAGTGGGAATTTGGGAAGGGCAGGAGAGCTGATGTATGGTGTGATCCCTCAGCTTGAGAATGAATTAAAAAATCAGGAAAAGGTTACTGATAGTTTCTTAAAGAAAGAAGTGACTGGAGATGATATTGCAAACATTGTTTCAAAGTGGACGGGAATTCCAGTTGATAATATGATGCATAGTGAAAAGGAAAAACTCCTTAACATGGAGAATGAAATAGGAAGAAGAGTAATAGGGCAGAAAGATGCAATAGAAGCGATAAGTAATGCAGTTAGGCGCTCCCGCTCTGGGGTGCAAGATACCAACAAGCCTTTTGGTTCATTTTTATTTTTAGGTCCAACTGGAGTTGGTAAAACCGAACTTGCGAAAGCCTTAGCTGAATTTCTGTTTGACGATCAATCAGCGCTTTTGCGTTTTGATATGTCAGAATATATGGAAAAACATTCTGTTTCAAAGTTAATTGGCGCGCCTCCAGGGTATGTTGGCTATGAGCAGGGTGGCAGATTAACCGAAGCAGTAAGAAGAAGGCCATATCAGGTTATTCTGTTTGATGAAATAGAGAAGGCAAATCCAGATATATTTAATCTATTGCTGCAAATCTTGGATGAGGGGAGACTCACTGATAGTCATGGCAAATTAATTGATTTTCGCAATACCATACTGATTTTAACTTCTAACCTTGGTGCTGAGATAATGCTAAAGGGGATTGCTGAGTCTGTAAAAGATGAGGTGATGCAAATAGTTAAATCAGCATTTCGTCCAGAATTTTTAAACAGGCTGGATGAAATTATTATATTCCACAGTTTAACCAGAGATGACATCTATAAAATTATAGATGTTCAATTTTCTTATTTACAAAAAACACTTGCTAAGCGTAAACTGAGTATAAGTTTGTCACAGGAAGCTAAAGAACTAATAGCACAAACTGGCTATGACCCTGAATATGGAGCAAGGCCCCTAAAAAGGGCTATACAAGAGTGTATTCAAAATAATTTAGCTAAATTAGTTTTATCAGGGGAAGTAGTAGAAAATGATGAACTAATAGTGTACGCTCTTGATAATGAAATCTTAGTTAAAAAGGTTTAAGTTCACTGTGTATTTTTGTTAAAAAAAATGTGTATAGATCATAATGTTGACACTGAGTCTTTATTTAAGTTAGCTGATCAAGAAAATCAGCAAGATAAAGAAAAAATTAAAAAATTTATTAAGTATTTTTATAGTTTTGTTTATAAAAGCGACCTAAAAGCTAACGATAAGTTTTTGCTATATATTGTAAACGATGCTTACAATTTTGTTTCTCAAAAAGAGAAAGATGAAAGTAAGTTAGTAGTAAGCAATATAGATGATATACCAGGAATAGAAGGCGATTTTACCACGATTAAGATAACAAACGATGATATGCCATTTTTGGTTGACTCTGTGATTGCAACTATTAAGTCGCACGATTTAACCATATGCTATTACAGCAACAGCATAATTAACATTAAAAGAAAAGATGGCCTAATAGACGAGATTTACTCTTTGGAAGAAAGCAATGGAGTCAAAGAGTCAGTCATATATGTAATTATCAAAGGTATAAGTGACAGCTTTGTTGATACATTAAAAGAATCTCTACAGAAAACGCTGAAAGCGGTTAATTGCGTTGTGAAAGATTGGCACTTAATGCTCAAGAAACTTGATGAGGCAAGTCTTTCTGTCATCCCAGCTGGGATCCAGGAAAAGGACACGTGGATTCCAGTGTCACGCACTGGAATGACACCAGACCGAAATCAAGAGCAAAAAGATTTTCTAGTTTGGTTAAAGAATAATAACTTCGTATTTCTAGGTTATCAAGAATATATTGCTGGTAAAGATGAAAAACTCATCTGTGATAGCAAAAAGGACCTTGGCCTGATGAGAGTAGGTCAAAGTACGTTGATTCCTTCTGCAAACCTTGATTCCCCATACATATTGAGATCAGATCTAATCTCAATAGTCCATCGGCGTACATACATGAATTGTATAGGAGTAAAAGAATTTGATGACCAGGGTAATGTGGTAAAGGAACGGCGTTTTTTCGGGCTATTTACTTCTGTAGCGGAGGTCCAAGATATTCGAACTATTCCAATAATAAGAGATAAAGTTAAAGTTATAGAAAAAAACGCAGGATTTGTAACCGGGGGCCACAACAATAAAGCTTTGATTTCTATTTTGCAAGTATTCTCTTGTGATGAATTATTCCAATCAAATGAAGACGAATTATTTAAAATTTGCATTTCGATCATGTCTCTTGCGATTAGACCAAGGGTCAGATTATTTTTAAGAAGAGTAGGGGATTTTATTAGTTGCATAGTGCTGATACCGATGCGTTATGCTAGCGCTAGGCTAATGTTCAAGATACGTGACATATTGAAGGATGAGACAAGTGCAGGAAGTTCAGATATTTATAACAATCACATTATCAATGAATATGATTTAATGAAATTGCATGTAGTGCTAAAGACCAAAAATGCTAGCGTTCTTGATGATGAAGTTTTGCGTATCGAAAACAAATTAAGAAACATTACAGAAAAGTGGGAAGATCGTTTTATAGACAATTTATATAATACTTTTAGCACTGTTGAGGATATATTCATCCGTTATTGCAAGGCATTTCCAATAAGCTATCAAGAGAGTTTCGAACCTCATGACGCATATTACGATATGAAAAAATTGGAGATAGTGAGGAAAAAAAGAGTTAGCGAGGTCGATTTAAGACTTACTCGTGACAATCTTAATTATCAATTAAAGGTTTACACTTCGAGCAATGGAGGTCTTGAATTATCGAAGATATTAAGAATTACTAAGAATTTGGGAGCTAAGATTCTATCTCATAATGGCTATTACATAGAAATTAACGGCGGAATATGGATACACCATTTTGTGTTGTCAAGAGTCGATGAATTAATAGACAACATTACTCTAAAAGAGCAATTTGAAATAACACTTGCGAAAGTGTTTAGCAAGGAAATTAAAAATGACTATTTCAATAGTTTGATCATTATTGCTGGGCTCAAGTGGAAAGAAGTGCTTCTGGTTAGAGCGTTAAGTGCTTACCTAAAGCAGACGTCATTTAACTACAATCCAGAATATATCCAAAAGGTAGTCTCAGAGCATCCAAAAATAGTAAAGTATTTGATACAACTATTTCATGCAAGATTTGATCCTAACATAGACATTGATAGAGCAGAAACTACGGACATTGTCAGAGAAAAAATTGAGGAACTTCTAAAAGAGATCAGCAATGTTTCACATGATTACGTTTTGCGCTCGATATTTAACTTGATAATGGCTATTTTAAGGACCAGTTATTATCAAGATAATAAACCCTACTTATCCATAAAATTTGACTCAAGTAAAGTGAATAGTTTGCCTGATCCTCGTCCGTATCGTGAATTATATATTTATTCAAACCTTTTTGAGGGAATACATCTAAGAGGAGGGAAATTAGCCCGTGGTGGCTTAAGGTGGTCGGATAGGACGGAAGATTTTCGCACTGAAGTTTTGGGGCTCATGAAAGCTCAGATGACAAAAAATGCGGTTATTGTCCCTGTTGGCGCAAAGGGTGGGTTTGTAATTAAGCAAGTTTATAAAGACAAAGATACTTTAAGAGAGAAAAGTGTTGAGTGCTATAAGAGTTTTATTAGAGGAATGCTTGATATTACTGATAACGTGGTTGATGGTGAAATAATTCCACCAGAGAATGTGATTAGGTATGATGAAGACGATCCATACTTGGTAGTTGCAGCAGATAAAGGCACTGCTTCATTTTCTGATTATGCCAACCAGATAGCCTCTGAATACAATTTTTGGCTTGGCGATGCATTTGCATCTGGTGGATCAGCAGGTTATGATCACAAAAAAATGGGTATTACAGCCAAAGGTGCATGGATTGCAGCACAGAGGCATTTTTGGAAAATGAATAAGGATATTTACCAGGATGCAACTGTTATTGGAATTGGGGATATGGCTGGCGACTTATTTGGAAATGGTATGCTGCTTTCAAAAAATATACATTTAATCGGCGCATTTAACCATATGCATATTTTTGTTGACCCAAACCCTGATGCAAAAAAGAGTTTCACAGAGCGTAAACGTCTCTTTGAGTTACCATTTTCAACTTGGATGGATTATAATAAAGATTTGATTTCTAAGGGTGGAGGAGTATTTGAGCGTAGCAGTAAGCAAGTAAACATTTCTCAAGAAATAAAAAAGTGCTTTGATATAACAGAAGATATGCTACCTCCAAGTAATTTGATTAGATATCTATTGAAAGCAAAAGTGGACTTCATATGGAATGGAGGAATCGGCACGTTTGTTAAGGCAAAGAGTGAAAATCATAGCATGGTCGGTGACAAAGCAAACGATGAGTTAAGAGTGAATGGTAAAGATATTAGAGCTTCTATGTTTATAGAGGGTGGAAATCTTGGTTGTACACAGTTTGGAAGAATAGAATATGCTGAAAAAGGTGGATATATCAATGCAGACTTTGTTGATAATTCAGCCGGAGTGATATGTTCGGACCTTGAAGTTAACATTAAGATTGCATTTGTTTCAGCTATGAAAGCAGGGGGTATTTCTTTAGAAAAAAGGAATGAAATACTGGCAAGTATGGTGGATGAAGTTGCATCCAAAGTGCTTGAGAACCACAACAAAATTGAAACAAAAGCATTACTTCTTGAGTGTTTGCAAGCTAAAGAGAGATTGGAGCAGCACCACAGGTTACTGCTCAGTTTAGAAAAATCTGGGCTGTTAAACCGAAGCGTAGAATTTCTTCCAACTGAAGAAGAGATAGCAAGGATGTTAACTGGTGCAGAAGGTTTCAGTTCTCCTCAGCTCTCTGTTCTAATGTCTTATGCTAGAACAGCAATAAAAAATAAAATTATACATTCCGATCTGCCTGAAAAAGATCTTATATCTAATGACTACTTGCTAGGTTATTTTCCTAAAAAGATGTTAACAGAGTTTAAGGATTTCATATTAAAACACCAACTTCGTAGAGAAATTATCTCCACTTGCATTGCAAATGATGTTGTAAATAGGATGGGCTGTATATTTATTAATAATTTAGTTGAGAATACTGGAATTAAGGTACACGAAGCAGTTAACATATATATCGTTGTTAACCACCTATATGATTTAAATAACCTGTGGCAGAAAATTGATGAATTGGATGGAAAAATTGATATTAACTCATACTTGCAAATAGTGAGAAATGTGCAGAAATTTATTGGCAGAATATCGTTTTGGTTAGTAAAAAATCTTAGCTTTGTAGAATTGGATGATGTTACAAAATTTAAAGATGCAATTGAAACTTTAGGCCATGATGTTTTAGATGAACACCTGTTAAAGGTCTATAATCATGGATACACTTCTTTAGTGGAACTTAATATAGATAAAGATCTAGCAAAAAAAATTGCTGACCTGTGCGTTCTTACTTATGCACTGGATATTATATCTGTTGCTGAACAGACATCTTTGTCCATTCTTGATGCTGGTAAAATATACTTTGAGTTAAAGTCGCTGTTAAGATTCGATCTGATTAGAACAATTGCCATCAAGATGAAAAGCCGCTCTTCTTATTGGGATCGCAGCTTAGTTAATGATTTATTGGACGATTTAAGCAATTACCATCACAAGCTAGCTGTTAAAGTCATAAAAGCTACTGATAACCCCGAAGATAAGGTTCAAACCTGGGCTTGTAATGATAAGGACTACATAGAACGTTATAATAGTTTTTTAGATGAGATGGTTGCTTCTAAACTTGATTTAAGCAAATTAATATTTATAATCAGAAGGATTAAAGTACTTGCTTCATAGGAAAATGTTCAATATAGGTCTTTCAGAAATTTTAGTTGTAGCTTTAGTGAGCATAATTGTTCTTGATAAAAATAAGGTACCTGTATTTATTGATTTTATTAAGACTATATATAGGTATTTTATAATTGCAAAGTCAAAAGCCAAAAGGTTATTGAAGGATGCCGGAATTGAAGACTTATATAAAGAGTGTAATACTGAGAAAGTAAATTACATAGTTGGTAAAAATGGTAAGCTTTATCCTACTTACGATATAGATAATACATCTAAAGATAATGACAGCGAAGATTCTGGTAGTAGATGATGTACTATCTAATGTCAAGCTTTTAGAAGCTCGACTAAAAGCAGAGTACTATACGGTTATCGTAGCTCATGATGGTGAAGAAGCTATAGATTTAGTAGCAAAGCAACAGCCTGATATTATATTACTTGATATCATGATGCCAAAGATGAATGGCTTTCAAGTTTGTAAGGAGCTAAAAAGTGATCCCTTGACAACCCATATTCCAATAATTATGGTAACTGCACTGCATGACACTCATGATAGAGTGCAAGGTATTAATGCTGGCGCGGATGATTTTCTGACTAAACCAATAAACGAAACTGCTTTATCTGCACGAATTAAGTCTCTCACGCGCTTAAAAATGATTATAGATGAATTGCGTTTAAGAGGAGAAACCAACGCTGAGATTGGCGGAGTAGCAGGAAACAGTATTATGGATTATTCCAATCAGATTTTTGATGCTAACATACTTGTTGTAGATGAGGATGTTCATCAAGCAGAGCAAATATATAATGTACTAAAGCACCGCTTTAGGTCAATTAAAATACTGAGTGATCCAATAGAGGCATTAAAGGTTGGTATTAAGGATAATTACGACTTGATCATTTCTGATATGCAGTTTTCAAAAACTGACGGCTTGCGTTTGTGTTCTGGGTTTCGTAGTAAGGTGGAAACACGTTATACACCAATTCTAATTCTTTCTGAGGATTATGATAAAAACAATTTAGTAAAAGCACTTGATGTAGGTGCTAATGATTATTTAACAGTACCTTTGGATGAGGGTGAGTTAATAGCAAGGGTTAATTCGCAAGTGAAACGCAAAAGATATCAAGATGCCTTGAGAATGAATTTAT
The DNA here is from genome assembly GCF_044752445.1 of Wolbachia endosymbiont of Drosophila barbarae. NCBI lineage: Bacteria > Pseudomonadati > Pseudomonadota > Alphaproteobacteria > Rickettsiales > Anaplasmataceae > Wolbachia > Wolbachia endosymbiont of Drosophila barbarae. The sequence goes on from NZ_JBIXJM010000117.1 coordinate 20,202, forward strand.
TTAATAATGCGGAAATGTCTATAAAGGACCCATTAACTAACTGTTATAATAGAAGATATTTTGATGCACACTTAAGAAACATTGTTAAGGACTCTGTGGAAAAGGATAGAAGGTTGTCTCTTATGATACTTGATATAGACTATTTTAAGATAGTGAATGACAGTTTTGGGCATAGTGCTGGAGATGAACTTTTAAAGCAAATACAGAAAAGAATTTCTGAAAATATCAGAGTGACAGATTTACTAGCTAGGTTTGGTGGTGAGGAGTTTGTTGTTGTAATGCCAGATACCAATGTATCAGATGCGTATACTATTGCGGAGAGAATACGAAAAATTATTGCTAAAGAACCTTTTGTACTTGCGGATAAAAATACAACCCATAATGTAACTGTGAGCATTGGAATTGCAGAAATGCAAGGATCTGACTTTGATGATATTAAAAAATTTATAGTACGTGCCGACAAATATTTATATAAAGCAAAAAACAGTGGTAGAAATAGAGTGGTTACTGCCTATAGCTAAAGTGGCTTAAGTTTACCGACAACCGTCATTCCGCTACTCGTTAGCGGAATCTATGCTGAGATACCGCGCACAACTGTACGAACGTTGTAGTTTGGGAGCAATTCCCACCAGTGGGATGTCATCCCAGTGCCCAGACACTGGGATCCAGCTTCTATGCAACTTAATTAAAAACGTTTGTTTTAGCGT
>NZ_JBIXJM010000118.1:0-3727 GCF_044752445.1 Wolbachia endosymbiont of Drosophila barbarae
CAAATTTTTATTCATATAGCAATCCTATACCCCATGTTTTAATGCTTACTGCTATAGTGGTTGGAATTGCAACATTTTCAGTTGGATTATCCATAGCAGTAAAAATGGAAGAAAAGTATGGAACAATCGATTAAGACAAGTGTACATAAATTAACAGTATCTTAAACTATATGAAGTAACAAATAGCCACAAGTTAAAAGTAAAATTATAGACTTGCTCGTTGTAAGTTTGTTTGTTAATAAGAAATAAAATTATAAACTATAAAGGTAATGATGTCAACTATTAATGATGCAGAAGATAAGAAAAAAATTATCAAAGATCTGGTAACTAAGAGTATAAAAAAGGGTGGTTTTATCACCTTTGATGATATAAATGATAAATTATCAGATGAAAATTTTTCGTCTGACTTTATAGATGATGCTATATCTTTATTGCAGGATTCCGGAATTAATGTGCTTGAAAGTAGCGAAGATGAAGAAGATATTCCTTCCAACAGTGATGATAGTAAACTTGATGATGATGACACATCGCCAAATGTTACTGCAACTTTAGTACAAAATGATGATCCAGTGAGGATTTATTTACAAGACATGAGCTCCGTAAAGCTTTTATCAAGGGCAGATGAAATCGAGATAGCAAAAAAAATTGAATCTGAAAAGCATAACATGTTACGTGCAATAATTGAAACATCAGTAACATTAAAGGTGATAAAAGTATGGCGTGATGATTTAAGTAATGGAGATCTCTTACTGAGAGAAATTATAGATCTGGATGCAATTTATAACTCTGATTTTAATGTGGTACCCAAAGAAGAAAGTGAAGAGAGTGAAGAAAGTGCTGAAGATGTTGAGGATTCTGAGGATGTTTCTGAAGATGCTGAGTACTGTAGTGATGATGAGAAAGATAGTAAAAAAAGTGATGATGAGAAAAACGGTAATAATGAAGATATAAGTTCAGTCAATTTAAATGTTTCTATTCTTGAAATGGAAAGTGACTTATTGCCAAAGGTCATAGTTGCATTGGATGAGATAATTACTTTAACAAATGAAGCGTTGATATTAAGAAAAAATTCTAAAAATTTCTCTAATGAGCTAGAAAATTTGTATAATCAAATATGGTCTATAGCATTACAAATTAAGTTAAGTGATGCTGCTGTTGCCAGAATTACACAAGAACTTTATAAGATAAATAGATCCATTACGCTTGAAGAGGCTAATCTTATTGCTGAGGCTAGAAAATACGATATCGATAGAGAAAGTTTCTATAAAGTTTATGATGACGTGCTTTTAAAGCACGAATTGAAAAAGATAAGTCTTTTAAAGATCAATGAAAATCAGTCCTCTTTTACAGGTGAATTAAAAAACAAATTTTTAAGGTTTATAGACGATAACTCTGAACATATAGCTAGTACCTTGAACGGTATTAAGCAGCATATACAGGAAGATAACGTACAAGAATTTAAGGAGCTAATCAAGAGAATACAAAAACACGAACGAGAAGTCTCTGAAGCAAAGCAAGAAATGATTAAGGCTAACTTAAGGCTAGTAGTTTCCATTGCTAAGAAGTATTCAAAAAGAGGCCTTGATCTGCTTGATTTGATACAAGAAGGCAATATTGGTCTTATGAAGGCCGTGGATAAGTTTGATTACAAACGTGGATATAAATTTTCAACTTATGGCACTTGGTGGGTAAGACAATCAATCACTAGAGCAATACCTGAGCAGTCTAAAGTAGTTAGAATACCAGTTCATATGGTGGAAATTATCAGTAAAATCAACAGAGCATTAAGAAAGATGACTCATGAGATGGGAAGAGAGCCGACGTTAGAGGAATTGAGTGTAGAACTGACAATGCCACTGGAAAGAATACGCAAAGTTATGAAAATAGCAAGGGATCCAGTAAGTCTTGAAGCTCCAACAGGAAAAGATGATAGTAGTACCTTTGGTGATTGTATAGAAGACAAGCGAGTCTCCAGGCCAGAGGATGCTGCAATACTTGCTGACTTGCGTGGCATTACAACCAATGTTCTTGCAACTTTAACACCAAAGGAAGAAAGAATTTTAAGAATGCGTTTTGGCCTTGGTAAAGATGGGAAGGAACATACCTTAGAAGAAGTAGGAAAAATTTTTAATGTAACACGTGAGAGAATTAGGCAAATAGAGGCAAAAGCACTGCGCAAGTTGAAACATCCAAGCCGTGCTAGAAAACTTAGAGGGTTCTTTTAAGTATACGTGTCAAGTTAAGAAGAAGCTGATTTTGCCCGGAAAAAGTGGAGAGCAAGTTAGGCCAAAGTTGTATAATTTCACCGCTATTTTTCTTTTTCTATGAATCTAATGAAACAACATGCTAATCTACGGTAAATATTATGACAAACAAAAATGACAATTCTAATTTAAAGTATAGAAATTTTTATGTTCTGGGTGATAGCTTATCCGATAATGGCGCAATCATTGGAATTTTAAATAATTTATCCTTTGCAAAAAGCGTAAAATTTGATGATCCTTTTTATCAAGGAAGATCTTTTAGCAATGGCCCTACTGCTGTTGAATATATAGCAAAATATTTAGATTTAGATGAATTTAAACCTGGGTGGAGTTATTCATTTTTTGGAAGATGCCACGAACAGCAAGGTCAGAATTACGCAGTTTCATATGCAACAGCATCTGAAATTTTTGACCCTATTTTTTCTTATTTCTTCAATAAATTTCGTTTAGCTAACCAGCTAGATGCGGTAATTAAACATCATCCAGATATAGGTAAAGAAGATTTATTTTGCATCATAATCGGCGGAAATGATGTTATGGTTGCCACTGCTTATGACGATACTAAAGCGGAAGAAGTGTTGGAACAAGCAGTGAGTGAAATATGTAATGCACTTAAGGTTCTAAATGAACATGGTGTTAAGCATGTAGTTGTTGCAAATGCACCTGAAGTTGGCTCAATACCAGCTTTTAATAGAGATGAAGAAGCAAGGGAACTAGCTACAAAGCTCACGGAGAGTTTCAATGCAAAACTGGCTAAAGGCTTAGATTATATGAAGAAAAGTACAAATCTTGAAATAAAAGCATTTGATCTTAACTCTAAAATGAGAAGTATGTTTAGCGAATACAAGAGCAAAGGTTTAAATTGTCAAGATGCATGCACATCGAACATTGCAGACCAAGTTGGGAGATTTAAAGAAAATATAAAAATACTCTTAAAGTTGATATTTAAAGGGGAACTTGACGTTCACTATAACCCTGGGTGTAGCAAAGAAACACTAAAGGATTATTTCTTTTTTGATTATTTCCATCCAACTGCGGAACTTCATCATGAAGTTGGTAATGAAGTGTATGAGTTGATTTGACACAGTTTTTTGAACATATCCTTTTAAATAGTAACCAGACTGCATTCTGTGATTTTTAGCAAAACACGATCTTTCATTTGAGCTTTCTTCAATTTAAAATAAATACAGAAAATTGCTGCCTATAGCTAAACTGACTTAGATTTACCGATAATTTGAAAAACCGTCATCCCGCTACTATATAGTTATTGATATATATTTTCTTTTAAGCTCTTGGTTTTGATCGATAAATGTAATCATTTCATCTTCTAAAGTTTTAATTTGATTACGTAAAATTGCAAGAAGTTCCTCTATTTGTTTGATTATAGATGTATCAGTTATAGCATTTCTCATAATAGTCCGAACAGGTCATAGGAAGGCAGAATCAACAGCACGACGAAAGGA
>NZ_JBIXJM010000119.1:0-6570 GCF_044752445.1 Wolbachia endosymbiont of Drosophila barbarae
TCCAGACAAAATACAGGATTTTTTAGCTACTCAAACAAAAAGTTATTCATATGAAATAATGTTACCTGAAATTGATAATTTTCTATCACAAGCTAGGTGATTTTATCAATAATTTCATTGTGTACGTGATTATCATTTTTTGTTTCAATTCCAGTGATAACACTGCACCTAACGGGCTCTTTTATGGCTATTTCCTGAAATCCTTTTCTGACCTTATTGTAAAAATTAACATCCATTTCTTCATATTTATTCTTGTCTTTTGCTCTATTTAACCCAACTTTAACATCAATATCTAGAATGAATGTAATATCTGGATATTTAATTTCCACTAGCTTATGTAAGTCCCTTATTAGCCCTAAGTCAACTCCAAACCCATATCCTTGATATGCAATAGTTGAATCAATAAACCGATCACAAATCACTATTTTTCCTTCTGCAAGAGCTGGTAATATTAATTTTTTCATATGTTCGTGCCTCATCGAGATAAGTAGCAAGAGTTCAGAAATAGGATCAATATTATTTGTTAACAACACTCCTCTTATCTTTTCTGCAAAATCAGTACCACCTGGTTCTCGAGTCAATACCACATTATTTTCGCCGTGAATTTGCTTAAAATGATTTGCAAGTAGCTTAGATTGTGTTGTTTTACCAGAGCCGTCTATTCCTTCGAAAGTTATGAACATAAGTTTTATAATTATAATACTAAAAAAGAATATGCAAACAGTATACATAGAAACCGTTTGACATTTAAATAATAAGACCTTAAATTACATGTGGTATAATAATAGTCTATGGTTGCTCTGAATACTCCTAAAGTCGATTTTAGTTTTACTGCAAAAGATTTTAATCTTTTGGGAGTAGACAATAAATATTATGCATTAAGTGACTGTTGTGGAAAAAATGGTCTTATTATAATGTTTATATGCAATCACTGTCCTTACGTTCAGTCAATTATTAGCAATCTGGTAAGCGATGTTGATCAATTGAAAAAAGATTATCAGGTAAACACCATTGCAATAATGCCAAATGATGTAAATGAATATCCAGAAGATTCCTTTGAAAATATGATTAATTTTGCCAAGGAAAATAAGTTTACATTTCCATATTTAATTGATAGTACACAGAAAATAGCTAAAGAATACGGGGCTGTTTGTACTCCTGACTTTTTCGGCTTTAATTCCAATTTAAACCTTTGCTATCGTGGACGTTTTAACGACACAAAAAAAGAAAAGGTTCAAAGCTATGAAGTAGGAAGTAGTGACTTATTTCAAGCTATGAAATTTATTGCAGAAACTGGTAATTCTCCAATTGACCAAAAATCAAGTATTGGCTGCTCAATTAAATGGTCTAATTCTACAGGTTAAATATCATGCACAGTGGCTCTCAGCATTTGTTTGATATTATAATTTTGCTTTCTGCTGCTGTGTTTATAGTCATAGCATTTTGGAAAATGAATATTAGTCCAGTGCTTGGTTACTTCGTTGCAGGTGCAGTTATTGGTTCTCACGGATTTAATCTGATACACTCAGCTGAAGCAATGGATAATCTTGCAGAATTTGGTGTAGTTTTTCTATTATTCATTATAGGCCTTGAATTGACATTTGAACGCCTGATCGCTATGCGTATTCATGTATTTGGGTTCGGTTCTCTTCAAGTTATAGTTACCATGGTAGCAATATGGTGCATCGCTCTTACTTTCGGAGTGAATACGAATATAGCAACAGTTATTGGTGGTGGGCTTGCGCTATCCTCAACAGCAATAGTGTTGCAGGTTCTGCAAGAAAAAGGTTCTCAAGCAAGTCAGGTTGGTAGATTGTCGATAGCAGTGCTATTAATGCAAGATTTTGCAGTGGTACCATTAATAGTATTGGTACCTTTACTTACTGGCAATTCTGAGCACAGCCTGATAAGCTCATTGGCAGGTTCATTGGTGCAAGCAGCTATTGCATTAGTGCTGATATTTATAACTGGTAGATTATTGCTTAGACCTTTATTTTCGGTTATTGCTAAAATGGAAAGTAATGAGATCTTTATATCAACAACGCTTTTAATAGTATTAGGAGCAGCATTTATTACTGAGCAATTCCATTTATCGTTAGCATTAGGTGCATTTGTTGCTGGATTGTTAGTTGCAGAAACAGAATATAGACACTCAGTAGAACACGCAGTATTGCCATTTAAAGATTTGTTTCTTGGCTTATTTTTCATGACTGTTGGTATGTCCATCAATACCGAACTTTTACTCAATAAGTTACCACTAATTACTTTATTATCGATTATCCTTATCGTTTTAAAAACATCTATTATATATATATTGTGTAGATTTTTTGGGTTTAAGAGTGCACCTGCTATACAAGCTGGGTTACTGCTTTCACAAGGCGGTGAATTTGCGTTTATTTTGTTTCGCTTAGCAGATGAGCTAAATGTGCTACCAAGTGAAATCGCTCAAGTACTTATGATGGTAACTACAGTAACCATGGCTTTCACTCCTCTTTTATCGGGGCTTGGAGATTGGATAGCAAACTCATTTAGCACTGAGAAAACAATATTAGATGATGAAGCTGTTGAAACAGATACACAAGATCTTTATAACCATGTGATAGTTGCTGGATTTGGTAGAGTGGGATATATGGTAACAAAAATGCTTACGGCAGAGCATTTAAGTTACGTTGTTGTAGATATTCAATCGAAAATAGTCAAAGAAGGAAAAAGTGATAGTTTTCCTATATATCTTGGAGATGTTACAAGATGTGAAATTTTAAAATCGGTAGGAATAGAAAGAGCTCAAGCTCTCGTTATTTCAATAAAGAATGAAGTTACTATAAAAAAAGTTGTTTCTTTAGTTGCAGCAAATTTTCCGCATGTAAATATTGTAATACGCTTACCAGATCTGAGTAATGTGGAGGTTTATAGAGATCTAGGAGCTAGTAAAATTATTCCTGAAACATCTGAGATAGGATTGCAGCTAGGTGGAGCTGCACTGAGCCTTAGTGGTATTAGCGAAAGTGGAGTTACGTCTTTAAAAAGTAGATTCAGAAAAGGCAATTACAGTATGTTAAAAGACCTTGGTAGTGATAAAGATGAATAACTACTTCTCTAATTTTATGTACAGAAAGCTTCAAGCTTTATTGAGGTTTTGCCTATAGTAAATTACGCACATAATCAACCAAATTAAGGAAAGTGCAAACCAAGTGATTGCATATTCCAAATGCTTCATTGGCTGTATAGCTACTTTGCTGCCAAAATTGTTCGGCCACAATACACACTTCTCTAGCTTAATACCTAACTCATTGGAAATTTCTTCTGTACTCAGGGTAAACCATATATTCGAAGCAGTATCGTTCTTGATAAACCAATTTTTACTTTTATTGCTATCGCAATATAAAATTCCATCTGCAACTACTTTTTCAATTTTTACTTTTTTCTCCTTTTTTTCTCCGACTATTCCTTTATTCACCAACATGTAACGTCCAGTGGTAAGCAACATAGGAGACAGCACGTGATAGCCGTGTTGCCCTGCAAAAACATATAGTTCTATGTCACTTAGAATCCCATCAATCTTGACATGCCTATAGTTAAATTTTTCAAGGTCGTTATTGGGCAATAGATGAACCACTGGAAGACTCATACTTTTAATAATATTATTCTTCCAGTTCAATCTGAATATTTGCCATAACCCTAATAAAAAAAGAAGTGAGCAAGGTATAATTAAAATAAATACTATCTTTTTTAACACTCTATATTTGTGTTCTTAAATAGTTTTCAACACCCATTAGTTCAATAAGATCGATCTGTTTCTCAATCCAATGAAAGTGCTCTTCTTCATTTTTTAACATCTCTTCTAATAACATTACACTAACAAAATCCTTTTCTTTCTCAGCGATAGAAATCGTTTCTTTGATATCCTTAATACCTTTTCCCTCTAATTTCAAATTAGCTTCTAAGATTTTCCGTATTGTGTCTTTTGTAAACTTTCCATCATACTTTGATATTTCGTTTGTATCCTGAAAATTTGGGACTCCTTTAAATAACAAAATTCTTTCTGCCAACTTGTTTGCATGTTCAAGTTCTTCGTTAAGCTCATTTTTTACCTTTTCTGCAAGTCTATTAATTCCATTGTTTTTGAGAATCGCAAAATGCAAAAGATACTGGCGTACAGAAGTCAGCTCATTGGTCAATAATTTGTTCAAATGTTTTACTATCTCTTCATTCATAATCTTCCCTTAGTTCAATTCATCAGCATAATTTATATGATAACGATAGTTATAGCAACTCATTTAATAGTTCCTTTGATAACAACCGTATTAAATAGCATGTCGTGGTATGTCTGTTTTTTCTTAGAGAAGCAAGCAACTAGATACCAGCAGAGAGTGAGCAGCACCGTTAATATAGTGAGTAGCACTATTAATATATCGAAAGCGTTTATTAACACGTCCTGTTCTTGGAAAAGCTCGATAAGGATAACTATTATGTTATATAATAGAGAAAGAAAAAACTGAGAAATGCTTCTATCAAATGCTAAACTCAAATCTATTTTAGAACCGTCCAAGCTTATGGTATGTATGTTCATTAATTGCTGACCAGGAGTTGCTTGGGCTTTTGAAGATATAAAATATGTGAAGTAACTGCAATCTATACACATAGATGAAATTAACGGAAAATTCTTTAACAATAGTCTGATTAATAAGTTTGGAATTAATAAAATTGCTCTATCTATCAAATATGCGCAAAAGCGTCTTGTTATACTGGCAATCTCTGTAACAGCGGTCATTACCTATCTTCTAAATACTTTATTACAAAATCTGTAAGTTTATCAAAATGTTGAAAACATAACAAATCTTCATAACCGCTTATTGATTGACCGTATATAATAGGTAAACAATTGGCATTTTGTGCACACAGAACATCTGTGATGCTATCACCAACGAAAAACACATTTTCTCTATTTATAGGCAACGTACTCTCTTCTAATGCAAATAGCAGTGGGGTTGCAGATGGTTTATCTTCTGCAGTATCGCATGACCCAACCACTCTTTCAAAGTAGGAATCTAGTTTAAAATAGGCAACTTCTTTACGTAAATTAGTATTTTTCTTATTACTTACTATTGCTAGATAAATATTGTGGCTTTTCAGTGTCTGCAACATTTTCTCTACTCCTTGATTCAAAGCAATGTTTTGCAATAGTGCATCATCTAAATATTGTTGATATATCTGATTCGCTTTTTTCCACTGATCGCCAAATAAATTGACCATATAGCTCTTTCTCGACTCATGGGAATTTCTATCAGCAGCTTTATTACTATACCCCATTGAGTTTATGGTATGCTTAATAGCATTAAAAATGTTATCTTGAGTGTCAACTAAGGTATTATCCCAATCGAATACTACTGCTAATGGGCTGTTTTTCATTTCTATATTGTTATATATTTTAAATTAATAAGTAAATAACATTTTAATAAAAAAAATATAAATAGGACGCTCTACCACAAGTTATGTTAACTGTTTTTTATATAATTAGCTAACATACTGGTTATATGATATGTTTTAATAGGTAACAGGTATGGCCCAGACATCTAAAGAAAGTGTTGAAAAAAAGTTTAAAGATGTTTTTGAACGTTCTCCAGGTGCTTTTCCAGAAGGTACCTCATTAGAAAAGAAGGTTAATTATATCGCAAAAGGAACAGAGGCTCTAAAAGCTGTGAAAAGTAAGGAGCTTGAGAACAAAATGAAAAACGTTGCAGAATTGAGTCAGAAATTTGAAAGTCAAAAAGGACGTGCAGATGAAAAAGTACGTCAAGATTTTGAAAGAATTGCTGAGCTTGACCAACAATATAAAGGGAAGGGCATCTTCACAAGTGAAAAAGTTGCAGAGCCAAAAAGTGACAAAAAATTCCAAGACACTCCGAGAAAAACTACAACAGCAGTTAAAGACCTTGAACATAATACACAAAAAAAGACTACTGAAGCTTCTGTGCAAACAGCATCAGAGCACGATTCACAAACCGTTAATCCCTCAGTGAGCAAGAGTTCTGTAAAAGAGAAGCTCAACACTGAGCCGGACAAAAAAGATAACACGCCTCAACCACAAGAAAATCAAAAAGAAGAAGGGTTTTTGAGTCTTCTGAAGCGCTTTGTTAAGAAAATATTAGAAAAATTTTTAGGTGAAGGTGAAAAGGATGTAGAGAATGCTCGTGGCATGAAAGAAGATGCTCAAAGAGATACGTCAAATAACGAAGAGCAACAAAAGAGTAAGCAGCTTGATGAAATTTTAAAGGACAAAAGTGTAAGCGAGGGTTTGAAGCAGGCAACAAAGCTTGAGAACTCGGCAATAACGCCTGTTAATACTCCTAAAGTGAATGAAGTATAAACACGGGTCGTGAAAGGTGATCCGCTTTCAAGCTTCATTATACCGCCACGAACCGTCATACCGCCGCGGTATCTCATCCGCTAACAAGTAGCGGGATGACGATTGTCAGGGTGTCATCCCAGTGTCCCTATGATGTCATCCCAGTGCCCTGACTACTTGGATCTAGCAAGCTTTGCTTGCAAATAAGTCTAATACGCGTCGCG
>NZ_JBIXJM010000120.1:0-944 GCF_044752445.1 Wolbachia endosymbiont of Drosophila barbarae
TTTATCATCATCTCTGATCACTTCATTTTCCCTTACTAATTTTTCTACCTCATCTGTTACATATTCTATCATCCGTTGCAAAAAAAGCACTTCTTCTTTTTTCTTTTCCAATAAAGCTTTTTGAAGTTGTTCTATTTGAGAGGATTGCTTCAAAAGTAAACTGTTTAATTCTTTCACCTTATTATCGCGATCATCATTCACTGTTGTTAATGTGTTATCAGATTCTTTCTCTTCTTTTTGTAAAGATAATGACTCCTTTTCCAGCTCCTTAATTTTAGATAAGTACTCTTTCTCCTTTGTACACAATTTATCAACTTTACTTTCAAGATCAGTGCGCTTTTGACGTTCATCACTAACTTTACCTTCTAATTCTTTCTTTTCCTTTTCCGACTGGCATAACTTCTTCTCTAATTCTTCTATGTCGCTTTCTGAGCTCTCATGTTGTTCTTCCGATTCTAAAGTTTTTAATTGTTTTACTTCTTCTACTTCTACTTTTTTTCTTAACATAGTTAATTGAGTACGCAGAGAAGAAGCTTCCCTACTTTTATGTTCTAATTCCAAGTTTAATTCATCTTCATATTCCAATCTTAAGCGTAACTCATCTTCATATTCTGACTTTAAACATAACTTATTCTTTTCACTTTCTAATTTGCATTGACACAATTCCTCCATTAAAGAATCCACTCTTTCATTCAATCTTGTATTTTCATCACGTAACTCTTGGTGTTCAAGAGAAAGCATCTCCTCCTTATGTTCTAACTGACCTTTTACTTTTGCTTCCAATTCTACATTATTACTAATTATTTTACATGAAAGTGCAAGCACCAAAATAGATAATGTAGCTAAAGCAAGAATTAGAGGAAGAGGCACATTAGAAGTTATAGCTCTTTTCATAGAAGTCCGGATGTGATAAGATAAGGATAGAAGATGATAAGGAGGTTGAG
>NZ_JBIXJM010000121.1:0-1293 GCF_044752445.1 Wolbachia endosymbiont of Drosophila barbarae
AAGAAAGTACAAAGCCGTTTATTTCTGTAGTAGAGAATAGCATATCTTATGAGGATTTTAAAAAACGAATTGGTATCATAGGGGAATCTTTTTGGTATTTAAGAAAACAAGATGAGATTGATATAGACAAAGCTTTAGAGCTATATAGAAAAGAAAACAATAATAGCACAGTAGAAACACTAAGAGATTGCTATAACAGATACTTAAAAGAATTTAACTCCTATATACAAGAGACTTCTGACAAAAATTACCAAGATAAAATTAAATTTATTACTGAAAAGGTACGGGAGCAATCAGAACAAATTAAAATTGATGAATGGAACACAAAATTCAAGAGAGAAACTTTACCTGATCTTCTTGCTGGATTAGCTGCTGTGTGGTCTATACAAGAATCAAAGGATATTGCAAGTACAGGAAAAAGCTTAAAGCCACATTGTATTCAAATATTATGCATTTTGCGATTGTTAAGTGTTGATAAAGACTCTAAAGGTGTTGATAAGCATCTTGCGCAAGTCTTAACAGGGCAAGGGAAATCGCTTGTACTAGGTTTACTCTCTTCACTATTAGTATTGACAGGTCATAAGGTCAGAACTGTTTGTTATAGTGAATACTTAGCAACTCGAGATCAACAAGATTTTAACGGCTTTTTTAAGGAGTTTGGTATTGGTGACAAGATAACTTATGGTACATTTGAGGAGATGGCAAATGAAGTGATAGAGCCTGAGGTAAATGGCAAGAAGCAAGGTTTAAGAAAATTAGTTGAAGGTCTTATTTTAAATCACAGTGCGGAGCAATCTGGACAGATAAAGCAAGAGGATATTAGTAATACTACTCTTTTAATAGATGAAGTGGATGTTTTCTTTTCTGATCAATTCTATGGGAATACTTATGGTGCATGTAACACTATAGGTATTCCAGGACTAGCTAGTATTCAAGAAGAAATATGGGGAATGGCCAGCAAAAATTATGAAAAAAGTACTATTTTGAAAGCGGTAGAAGAATTCATTAAGAAAAAGATAGGAGAAAGAAATCAAAATTTTAAAGAATTTAGTAAATTTTTATTTAAACCTGGAAAATACTATCTTTTGAAAAAAGAAGATAATGTGGTTATTAAAAAAGAATATACTAATCATTCTCTCTATCAAGAACATCTAGAGAAAATGATTGATGATGCAATAAAGGTTGCAAAAGGAAGTGATAAAGACTGGTACATTAACAACTATAAAATTAACGATAAAGGAATCATAAGTTATAGAAGAGACGATGGATTTTATTCCACTTTCACTTATTGCA
>NZ_JBIXJM010000122.1:0-3339 GCF_044752445.1 Wolbachia endosymbiont of Drosophila barbarae
GAAAAGCTAATTTTGTGAGGTATGAAATGAGTTTTAGCAAGAGTAAGTTTTTTAAAGAAGTATCAAGTAAAGATATTAATAAAAGAAATGAAGAAGGAGAGACGATATTACATCAAGCAGTAGAAATCTCCAATTACAAAACAATAAGGTTATTAATAAAAAAAGGGGCAGAGGTTAATGCAAGAGATAAAAATGGTTATACACCACTACACTGTGCAGTATTTGCGAAAAGCTTAGAAAATGTAAAAGTGCTGCTAAGGTCGGGAGCAGAAGTAAATGCCACTCAATATGTTACTGGATGTACGCCACTGCACTCTGCGTGCAAAATAGGAGGAGCAGGAGTTGAAATAATAAAAGAGCTAGTAAAAGCAGGAGCTGAGGTTAATCAACTGAATAAATATGGTGCAACACCAATGTATTACATATGGGAAAGTGAAAAGTATTCTCTGTGTGATAGTAAAGAAAGTGAAAAGGCAAGTAAATTTTTGAGAGAAAAAGGAGGAATAACAAAAAGCAGAGAACTGACCTGCTATGGAATAGAGAGGCTAGTGGGAGAAATAGCAGACATGTTGAATGGGAGTTATTTACCAGAGTTAAAAATAATAGAGATAGAAGAAATAAGGAAGAGAGATAAATCGCTAGTAAAGGAAGAGTGTAAAAATTTAGCAAGCAAAATAATGAACCAAGTGAACGAAATGATAGACGAGGTAGCGAAAAGGAATGCTTAAAAGAGAGACTTAAATTTAAAGAAAAGGTGAGGTGGATTATGGTAAAGCTCGGTAAAAAAGAGGAGTCTCTATTAGAGAACTCGTTTAAAAATATTTATGAAAGAGACGAAAAGGGAAGAACAGTTTTGCATTATGCAGTAGACGCAAAAACAGTGAGATTATTAGTTGAAAAAGGAGCGAATGTGAATGCAGCAGATGTAGAAGGACACACAGCACTGCACCTAGCGATAACTGAGAAACGTCTAGAAATCGTGAGAGAATTGATAAAATCAGGAGCGAATGTAAATGCGGAAGAATATGAAAATAAATGCACTCCATTGCACCTTGCATGTATGGTGGGGAAAGTGGAAATAGTGGAGGAGCTAGTAAAAGCAGGGGCTGAAATAGAACAAGCAGATAAATTTGGAGTGACAGCGATGGATTATGCTAAAAATAGCAAAAAGATAACCGAGGTATTAAAGAAAGAAACAGACAGAATTGAAAAGCTATTTATGAAGGGCTAAAAATATGGAGAAAGAAATAGAAAAGAAAGTAATGAATTTAGAGAGAAGACCTTTGGATGAGCTGAGAAAAATGTGGAAGAAGGCATATGGGGAAGAAGCGCCAAGGTACTCAAAGAAATATCTGATACCGAGACTAGCTTATAGAATACAGGAAAAAGCGTATGGAGAAATGTCAAGAAAAGGATTAAAAAGACTAGAGTATCTGGCAGATCGGCTAGAGAAGGGAAAAAGAATAAGTAGCGATAAATTACCAGTAGAAGGGACAGAATTAATACTAGAGAGAGGGGAAGAGACGCATGCAGTAATGGTAACAGATAAGGGTTTAATCTACAGAGAAGAATTTTTTACGTCATTGTCAGCAGTAGCCGGAAAAATAATGGGAATGAGCTATAACGGACCTTTATTATTCGGGATGCGTGATAAAAATGGAAGTTGAAAATGCTAAAAGAAGTAAGATGTGCAATATATACGAGAAAATCAAATGAGGATGGACTAGAACAAAAGTTTAACAGTTTAGATGCGCAGCGAGTAGCATGTGAAAAATACATAAAGAGCAGAGAAGGCTGGATAGCATTGGCAAAAAAGTACGACGATGGAGGGTTCTCAGGAAAGAATTTAGAAAGACCAGCAATAAAGGAATTATTTGAAGATGTTAAAGGAGGAGAAGTAGATTGTGTAGTAGTATATACGCTAGACAGGTTATCAAGGGAAACAAAAGACAGCATTGAAGTAACGTCATTTTTTAGAAGACATCGAGTAAATTTTATAGCAGTAACGCAGATATTTGACAATAATACGCCAATGGGAAAGTTCGTGCAAACGGTGTTATCAGGGGCAGCACAGTTAGAAAGAGAGATGATAGTAGAGAGAGTAAAAAATAAAATAGCAACATCAAAGGAGCAGGGATTGTGGATGGGGGGAACTTTGCCGCTTGGATATGATGTAAAAGATAAAGAATTAATAATAAATGAGAAAGAAGCAAAGTTGGTAAAACATATATTTGAGAGGTATATAGAGCTGAAGTCAATGGCAGAACTGGCAAGAGAGTTAAATAGCCAAGGATACCGTACGAAAGGAAAATCAGATATCTTTAAAAAGGCAACGGTGAGGAGAATAATAACAAATCCAATATATATGGGAAAAATTAGGCATTATGAGAAAGAGTATGAAGGAAAGCATGAGGCGATAATAGAGGAAGAAAAATGGCAAAAAGCACAAGAATTGATAAGGAATCAACCATATAGAAAAGCAAAATATGAGGAAGCGCTGCTTAGGGGAATAATTAAGTGCAAGAGCTGTGGTGTAAATATGACGCTGACATACTCAAAAAAAGAAAATAAAAGGTATCGATATTATATATGCAATAATCATTTAAGAGGAAAAGGTTGCGAGTCGATGAACCGAACAGTAGTAGCGGGAGAAGTAGAAAAAGAAGTGATGAAGAGAGCTGAACGCCTATATGAAAATTTGGAAGAAAAAGCGGAAGAGTGGAAAAATTTAAGTTTTGGAAAACAGAAAGAAGCGGTGAAGAAATTAATAAAGACAGTATGGATGAGAGAGGATGGAATAGATGTCTGTTCTGAGTCAGAGGAAAAATTTATACCAATGAGTTTAAAAAAGAAAGGAAATAAATGCACGGTAATAGAACCAGAGGGGAAAACAAATAATGCGCTACTGAAGGCAGTGGTAAGGGCTCATCTGTGGAAACGTCAACTGGAGGAAGGAAAATATAGAAGTGTGAAAGAGCTGAGCATAAAAATTAAGATAAGCATGAGAAGAATACAGCAAATTTTAAGGTTAAATTATTTAGCTCCGAAGATCAAAGAAGACATAATCAATGGGAGACAACCGAGAAGCTTGAAGTTAGTGGATTTAAGGGAAATACCGATGCTGTGGAGTGAGCAATTAAAGAAGTTTTACGGCTTAGAATCTTAATTTACAAAAGCAATAGGCAATGGAAAAGACTATGTGCCAGAAAACCAATACTTTAAAACAAAGAATGGAGGTAAGCTAGTGTTACAGGAACTGACACTTAATTATGTAATAAAAACAGTGATAATCTTAAACATACCTGCTCATTTTTTAAAATATACCCTAACACCATACCC
>NZ_JBIXJM010000123.1:0-7403 GCF_044752445.1 Wolbachia endosymbiont of Drosophila barbarae
GCTTCCAATTTGAATTCTGCCGTATATTCTCTTACCATTTCTAATCCTCCAAAATTTTATTTTACCCGAAGAAACTCCTTTCTTTCTCTCCACTTTTTCTGGGTAAGGTCAATATACCAGTGCCGAAAATAGTTGACAAAGATTGTGTATACTTATTACAATTGTTTGGGTACCAGAAGTTTTTACGGCAACAAAGTATGCACTAACTATAAGTAAGGAAGACTTTAAGCAGGCAATAAAAAAAATGAAGTAACGTTTAAAAGAGATTGAAGGAGAGAAGAAAAAGGTAAAAGGGAATACGGCAGAAAATGAATCTTATTACAAATAGCATAAAGGGCTTTTATTCTAGTGTTAAATCGAACCTAGATTGGCAAGCCAAACGTAGTCTTATTAGAACATTAGTAAAAGAAGTCAACATTGATCTTGATAAAGTAGATGTAGTATTTAAGATCAAAGAACTTGAAAACCCCGCCCAGAATGGACAAAATCAAAAGATGGTACATTGTCTAAGGGGTCTGGGCACTGGGATGACATCTTTTTTCTTGGTACAAATTACTCTTATGTCTCAATATTTGTACAGTTGTGTTATCGGCTGTTTGATGTTTACAACGCAGGAAGTTCATACGGTTGTAAGTCAAGCGGTAGGATGACAAGATTTTGCAAGGGTATTTTTTTTATAGGAGATTAATATGGAAATTTTTCTTGATAGCGTTGATTTAAATGAAATTAAAGGACTAAAGGAGTTCATTGACGGCATAACAACTAATCCTTCTTTAATAGCAAAGTCCGGGCGTAAAGATAAATACGAGGATTTAGTGCGTGAAATATGCTCTATTATAAAAGGGCCTGTTAGTGTTGAAGTTGTTGCAGATAGCCATGAAGAGATGATCACAGAAGGTCTGAATTTAGCAAAAATTGCTGATAATGTTGTGATCAAATTACCTCTTACACATGAAGGATTAATTTCTTGTAAAAAGTTATGGACAGAGCATAAAATACCTGTTAACATCACATTATGTTTTTCTCCTGGACAAGCACTGCTTGCTGCTAAGGTCGGTGCTTGTTTTATTTCCCCCTTTGTTGGTCGCCTTGATGATATAAGCTATGATGGCTTATCGCTAATAGAAGATATATGTACTATATATTCTAATTACGGTTTTGATACTAAAGTTCTTGTTGCATCAGTGAGAAGCCCAGCGCATGTAATAGAAGCTGCAAGGCTTGGTGCTGATTCAATTACTGTGCCAGCAAAAGTACTTAGACAATTAATTAATCACCCACTTACTGACCAAGGACTAGCAATATTTGAAAAAGACTGGGGTGTAAAATAATAAACGGTTACAAATGAACATAAAAATTGGCGTATCTGTTCAGGCAATGGCGTCAACTTAAGAGCCTTCATTAGCAAACTCTCCTAAAGACATGATGGCGTTTGCTACCTTATTGCGGCTGCCCTGGTCGAATTTTAACTTTATAGCTAACCCAAGAAAGGTTTCCCTACATCATACCGCCGAGGCGCTAACGAGTAGCGGAATGACGAATTTGTTGTTTTTCAAATTGTAGGTAAACCTAAAGCTATAGAAAAAAAGAAGAACCAGTTTCTTAGTTTTTCATTGACATAATCCACTCCATATGCCATAATAAAATTTTATATCTTGGAGAAGGAAATGACATTAAGGTTAATACTACAAGAAGTCAACAGTAGTCCAGATCTGAGTAAGGAAAATTTAATTGATAGAATTAAAGATAAGCTGCAGCAGGAAAATCAACTTATATATGATGAGTGGAAAAAAAACGAATTTGATATAAATTACACGTTTATAGTGCTCAAGTGCAATTTATTACTTATAGCAGCTGAAAATGGCTATGAAAAAGTAGTAAGATACTTAACAAAAAACGGAGCTAATGTTAATGTACAAGATGAATGGGAAAAAACCTCCTTACATTATTCTGCTCAGCATGGGCATGCACAAGTAGTAGAAGTTTTGCTAGAAGAAGGAGCAGACGTTAATGCACAAAATGAAGATAAAGGGACTCCTTTGCATTATGCTGCTTATAGTGGTCATATAGAAGTAGTAAAACATCTTATAAAAAAAGAGGCAGATGTTAATGTAGTGGACAGATATGGAAGAAGTCCTTTACATTATGCTGCTGAGAATGGATACACACAAGTAGTAGAAGTTTTGCTAGAAGAGGGAGCAGACGTTAATGCACAAGATAAAGACGGAAGAACTCCTTTATATTATGCTGTTTATTACACTCATGGTGAACATCCAAGACTAAATTATCAACATCCAAAAGTAGCGAAACTTCTGCTAAATTATGGTGCAGATCCATCATTTATTCATAGACCTAAAGCTATAACAGCAGGAATTACTGTAGGTATATTAGCTGCCATTGTTGCTCCATTAGCACTCATTTATGCTACTGCATTACCTGCACTAGCAATAGTTGTAATTACTGTGGCATCTGCACTGATCGTTGGTGGAATTTCCTATGGGGTTGCATATAAGTCATCAGAGCATTCATTAAACAGTAAGCTAAGTGAGGTTAGCTGCAGTAATGTTGATGGAAATAAACAAACTGTACAACCATAATTATTAATTCACCACAGTAACCGCGCCGTGGCAGTGTTTGTACTTCTTTCCAGAATTACAAGGGCACTTGTCGTTTCTTGAGACTTTGGGAAGTCTGCTATTTCTAGCAGAATGTAACCTATTGCCTATCTCTTGGTTATCTGCCAACTTAAAGTGCGCTAGGCGGTGAATGGTGAGTTCCTTCCATTTTTCAAGCATTGACTCAAACATCAAGAAAGCTTCGCGTTTAAATTCATTCAGTGGATCTTTCTGCCCCATGGCACGTAGGCTTATGCTTTGTCTTAGGCTCTCTAGAACTGAAAGGTGTTCCCTCCATAAATGATCAAGTGTCATTATCATCATTTGCTTCACGATCGTATTCCACAAATCTGTAGTGTGCTGACTGTTGAAATATTTTTCTTTCTCAGTAAAAAATTCTTGTATCTTATCATTTATATAATCCAAAGCTTCTTGTTTGTTTAAAAACTTTGCTAAATCTTCTTTATCAAGCGTTATTCCATACCTTGTATGGAATTCTTTGACTATATCTTCAATATAATCCTCATAATAGCCACTTTGGACTATACCTTCTATTACGCTCTCATTTACTTCGCTATATACTTCAAGTAAATCATTAATTTCGTTGCCTAAGATATTGTTTCTCTGCTTAAAAATAACTTTACGTTGGTTATTGATTACGTCATCAAACTTAAGTAGAGATTTCCGCACGTCATAGTTTCTAGCTTCAACTTTCTTTTGCGCTTTCTCAAGTGCATTATTGATCCATGGATGATGAATAGCTTCGTTATTCTTTAACCCTACTTTTTGTAAAAAGCTTCTCATTCTATCAGAACCAAATATTCTCATTAGGTCATCTTCGAGCGATAAAAAGAACTTAGAAAGTCCAGGATCACCCTGACGGCCAGAACGGCCACGTAATTGATCATCTATTCTCCTGCTTTCATGTCTTTCGGTTCCAACCACACATAAACCACCAGCTTTTATAGCAATTTCCTTATCTTTTTTTACTCTTTCAACTATTTCTTGATATTTTTTTTCTCTTTCATCAGCATTTTTTATCTTCTTTAGCTCCACCTTTGCGATCATTTCAGCATTTCCACCAAGCTGAATATCAGTTCCACGTCCTGCCATGTTAGTTGCTATAGTGACACTACCTGGCACCCCAGCTTGCGCTATTATGTACGCCTCTTGTTCATGATAACGAGCATTCAATACTGAATGCTTAAGAGAATGGCTTTGCAAAAGCGCAGAAAGCTTCTCAGAGTTTTCGATGCTCACCGTGCCAACAAGGACCGGTTGAAGGCGTTTGTGGCATTCTTCTATAAACTTCAATACAGCATTAAATTTTTCCTTTTCTGTACCGTAAATTTCATCATCAATATCAACTCTTTTTACAGATACATTGGTTGGAATTTTTACTACATTTAATCTGTATATATCACGAAACTCTTCTGCCTCTGTTGCTGCTGTTCCAGTCATTCCGGAAAGTTTATTGTACATACGAAAGTAATTCTGAAATGTGACCGATGCTAAAGTTTGGTTTTCATGCTGAATTTCAAGATTCTCCTTCGCTTCAAGTGCATGATGAAGACCATCGGAATATCTCCTGCCCTCCATCATACGCCCAGTAAATTCATCAATAATCACTACCTTTCCATCTTTCACTATATAATCTTTATCAGCAGTGAACAGCTTATGTGCACGTAATGCTTGGTCCATATAATGAGTCATTATCATGCTGTCAGTATCATAGAGCGAGGAATTTTCAGGAATGAGATTGTATGATCTTAGTAGTTCCTCCACTCGTGAAATACCATCTTCAGTCAAGAATACCGTTCTACCTTTTTCATCTACTTCATAATCAGAGTCAACTAATTTGGTTACTATTTTATTGATATGCTTATATATCTGATTGTTTTCCTCAACCGGGCCAGAAATAATAAGCGGAGTGCGAGCTTCATCAATGAGTATTGAGTCCACTTCATCAACTATTCCGTAGTGAAAGCCTCTCTGAACCATGTCTTCTTGAGAAAATTTCATATTGTCTCGCAGGTAATCAAAGGCAAGCTCGTTATTTGTGGAATACACGATATCTGCACTGTGAGCCTCTTTCCTCTCTTCTTCTGTCAAGTTATTCGTAATAAACGCAACAGAAACCCCAAGAGAATTATATAATTTGCTCATCCACTCTGTGTCTCGTTTTGCAAGGTAGTCATTAACAGTTACGACGTGTACGCCTTTCCCTTCTAAGGAATTTAGATATGCTGCTAAAGTTGCAACGAGTGTCTTTCCCTCTCCTGTTTTCATTTCTGATATCATACCATTGTGGAGCACCATTCCACCAATCAGTTGAACATCAAAGTGCCTCATGTTAAGAAACCTTCGAGAGGCTTCACGCACAACTGCAAATGCAGGTACGAGAAGATCATTTAACGTTTTCCCATTTTTCAATTCTTGTTTGAATTCTTCAGTTTTACCAGCAAGCTTCTCATCAGATAAACTCTGCATTTCTGTTTCTAATGCATTTATTTGCTGAACAATTTTCCTAAAGGATTTTATTATCTTCTTGTTTGTGGAACCAAGTATCTTTCTTATAAAAAAGAATGACAACGTAAAAATGAAAAATATAAGAATGGCTGTCAAAATTAGCGGAGAATCTAGCATAAACTTAAGTAACGTCTTATTTAATATGAGATTATATTACTAAATGCAGCCTACAGCAATTACATATTAGATTCGGGGAATCCTTATTCATATACTAAGGTAATAAACAAAGGAACACTTCCAACCCTGTTCTTGCAGGCACTGTTATTGAAATATTAAAGAATCTGTTGCATTATCTTAGGCACTTGGTGACTTTAATTTTTTATAGAAAGAAGTTATTCGTAGGTTTAGTAGGGTATGAATGTAGAAAATAAACAGTCTGAAATACTTAGTAATCGTATATTTAAGAAGAGAGATGGCACATCAACAGGTGATCATGGTTGCAAGTATGAAGTAAAATTATTAATGCTGTATCTACTTTATGGGTTAAGTAGTAAAATTGACTTTTGGTTAGCATCAAACATAGAAGGTTTTGGAGCCTTTGATGATATTTTTTTTGAGTATAAAGATCAGAAGAACAAATCGAGAATTATCTTGGTTCAAGCTAAACACCGTAACGACCCTAGTTCATCAGCGAATATTACTTTTGAAGATTTGTTTATTGATGGAAACAATAGAAAGCGACAGAAAGAGGATTTCGGGTTAAACAAATATTTTGAATCTCATCCTGAGATTAAGCAAAACCCTGAGTATAAGAACAGTGATATTACACTTGTCATTCATGCTAATGTTAATGTGAACTGAAAAAAAGGTACAGAAAAGCAAGGCAAAGTAGAAACATTAGAGGAGTATCTGGAAGAGTCAAAGTTAACAGATGATAACATTTTAAGTATTTATGAAGGTCACAGAGGAACATGCTACAAAATAAAAAATCATATTGAACTGAAAAAATACTTCAGTTGCGGCAGTGAAGATGAAATAGAAGATTTTTTACTTAGAATAAGGTTTGTAGTTAATCAACCTAATCATTCAAAATTAGATGATATTATTAAGAAAGAAATAGGGAGTATATACAAAATATCAGGCAAGAAAAACATTGACATGGTTTTTGACTTTGCACGCGGGAAGGTAGAAAAATGGTGGGAACAACAGGGTAGCGAAGTTTCTTATCTAACAAGAAAAGACAATTATCTTAAGGAAGCCATAGAACATCTTTATAGTCTCAAACTTAAGGAAGATCTACCTGAATTTTGGCAAGTCCCTCTTCGAAATTATAACTTTGTCGGCAGAGAAGCGCTGCTAGATAAAATAGAAGAATGCCTGAAAGCTAATGATACAGCAACACTAGTTGCTTGTCATGGAATAGGTGGAATAGGTAAAACACAATTAGCATTAGAATTTATTTGGAGTAAGCTCCAAAAATATAGATGGATAATTTGGCTTGATACACGAGATAGAAATACTTTAATTAACGAGTACATCAAGTTAGGACGTGGACTAAACGTTATTCATGGTTACAGAGAAAACGTTCGTGAAGAAGATCACGCCAAGCATGTTAAGTATTGGCTAGAACACCCTGAACGTGCTGGGTGGCTACTGATATGCGATAACGCTCCTAACTACAAAGATATAGCAGATTTACTTCCTATAGAAGGAGGAAAGATATTATTAACTTCTCGTTATACATTTGGCTGGCCACAACCACAGAACACTATTTCTGTTGATGTTTTTGAACCTGGAGAATCAAGGAGCTACATTTGTAAGATACTAGAAGTGGAAGGAACAAAGCTAGATATAATTCAAGTGGATGCATTAGCAAAGACATTAGGTCATTTACCTTTAGCTTTAGCCCAAGCAAGCGCTTATATAAAGAAAACAGGTATAAATATTTCAGACTATTTGAAATTATATAACGATAGAAAACGAGCTTTATTATCTGATGAAACATTGCTTGAAACATTTCCAGCCGACGCTAATAGAGAGACTGCAGCAATAGTGTATGTTACATGGGACATCACAGTAGAAGCAATAAAAAAAGAATCCTTATTGGCAGCTAACTGGCTTACTGCTTGTGCTTACTTAGATGGTAGTCCTATTCCTCAATCTTTACTAGAAATCTTTGCTGATAATCAAGAAAATAATCCTTCCTTAGAAACTTTCCATGAAGCGTTTGGAATATTAATAAGTTACTCCATGTTAACTACCAAAAAAGATCATAGTATGTTAATACACAGCTTGGTTCAAGAAGTTATAAGGCTAAAG
>NZ_JBIXJM010000124.1:0-11101 GCF_044752445.1 Wolbachia endosymbiont of Drosophila barbarae
CTTTAAAGTTTACTCTATTCTGTTTCAGCATTTGTCATAAATCCTTAATTATTTCTGACTTTTTAGTTCATTTTTTAACCATTCTTTCCTTAACTTAATGGCAGTGACAATAAGCCTATCTATCATTCTGATGTGATTTCAGTTTTGTTTACGTGCAAACTCTCTAATCCCACCTTGTAGTTAGGATAAATTAGAGAGACATTAAGATCTTTTTTAATTTTAACATTACTTACTCTCTTTGATCCTAAATAAAAACTCTGTGCATAATCTGGTAACTCAATTGGTTCTGGAGGGCTAACATTGAGAAGTTTGGTCGCATATATTACCACTTCAGATTGTGTAGTGGGTAAATCGTCTGCACAATTGTATATTTCACCAGGTTTTATGTTTTGCATGGAAGAAAATAAAATATTTGATATATCTTCAACGTGAATACGAGAAAAAAAATGCCCTTCTTTTTTCACATTTCTTGCTTTGCCAAGCTGCAAGTCAATTAACACGTTCCTACTAGGGCCGTATATTCCAGCTAAACGAAAAATATGTACAGGCAGTTTGCTATTTAGCCACTTCCTTTCAGATTTAAGGCGTTTTTCTCCTCTGATTTCTATAGGTTTTGTTTCAGATTCCTCATTCACCCAATTACCAGAGTGATCACCATAGACGCTAGTTGCAGACAAATAACCAAGCCATTTTACATTTTGCAGGCAATCACCGTATCTCTCCACAACATCATCACCATCTGGAGGAATAGAAATTAAAACGTGCGTTGCGCTTTTAAGCAGATCTTGGCTAACCTTCTCATAATTAAAGAGGATTACATTTTGTATATCTTTACTTCTTGATGTGCCACTGACTTTCCAACCTAAGTTCAGTAATTTTTTCGATAAAAATTTAGCTACATATCCATAACCAAAGCAAAACAAGTGCATGAAAATTAATTTTTAAAATTCTTCTTGATAAATTCTACTCCTAATTTTATTCCCTCTTCATTAATAATATGCCCTAATGCATGAATTGGGTGTCCTTCAACATTTACTCCATTTTCTTTCAGAGCTTTAACCGCTAAGTCGAGGGACGAAAAAGGTACCACGTCGTCAGCATCACCATGGATAACACATATGTTAGGTTTTGATTTGATCTCTGGTGCAGTTTTTGAAGGTAAAAGAAACCTACCAGAGTATGCAACAACTGATGCACAGGATTGAGAGCGGGTGAGAGCTGTATGTATTGCAAGCATTGCTCCTTGAGAAAATCCAACTAAAGAAAGTTGCGTATCTTTTAAATTAAGCTCCTTTAATTTTGTATCAATGAAATG
The DNA here is from genome assembly GCF_044752445.1 of Wolbachia endosymbiont of Drosophila barbarae. Taxonomy (NCBI): domain Bacteria; kingdom Pseudomonadati; phylum Pseudomonadota; class Alphaproteobacteria; order Rickettsiales; family Anaplasmataceae; genus Wolbachia; species Wolbachia endosymbiont of Drosophila barbarae. Next base: position 1,316 of record NZ_JBIXJM010000124.1, read on the forward strand.
ATTTACAATTGATGTAGCATTTTTTACTCCATTATATAGCGCTTCCTCACTACGATCTTCCAAGCTAAACCACTGATAACCATCACCTATTTCTCTCTTAAACGGAGCATTGGGTACTGCAAAATATGAACCCAGTAAAAACTTGCTCATAACTTTAGCAAGGTGAACAAAATTATCACCACTTGAGCCCCAACCATGTAAAAAAATAATCAAATTTTTCTTATTTCCGCCTGCACAAATTTCTGGGCCTTTAAGTTCAATCATTTTTTTTCCTTTTGCGTTTATATTTTTATCTAACACTAATTTTCAAATTTGTAAAACCAATGTGCAATTACGTTCCCGATACTATAGCTAAAGTGACTTAGGTTCATCGACGATTTGAAAAACCGTCATTCCGCTACTTGTTAGCGGAATCTATACTAAGATACCGCGAATGAATCGCGGTATGACGTAGGATTGCTGTCATTCCAGTGCTTGACACTGGAATCCAGGAAACTTAACTTTACACCAGGTAATAAGAACTGGATCCCAGTGTCAAGCACTGGGATGACACCTCTGGGCACTGCCGTCATAAAGGAACCAGTGTCAGCTACTTTCATGGCATCAATAATTGACCTCGACTTACCGTCCAACTAGAAAGTTGTATATAGAATGACAGAAATCCAGATGTTATTTACTTACTTTCGATCTTTTCTATCAATTTTTTAACTAAGCCTCTTAGCTTTTTACTGGATTCATCAAGCTCTTGAATCTGCGAGCTGTGCTCTTTCATTAGTTCCTTATAGTTACCTCTTATGTAGTCAATCATTTCCTTCATCTGAGCAATCATCTTGTTAACATCCATACTGCCCAAATCAGGTATCATGCCAGGCATAGCCCCTTCTAACATACCGCCAGCCATAAGCTGCTGAGACATTTGCATAAATGGTTTTAAAGTCTGATTAAGCAATTCAGGATCCTTGGCTAATTTTTCTATTTGCTCTTTGCAAGTATCCATATACTGCTTCATAAATTCATCTTCTTGCCCTTTGTCTATCATAATTATAACCTACCTAAAAATACGTGTTCTTTATTATATATTATTTTAAAATTAAAAACAATACAAAATACCTGTCACAATTGCATTAATACTTTTTAAATAATAAAAAATGCTCCTTTGCTTATAAAGGGTCACATACCTTCTTTAACCATTTCTTATCTTTTACGCTATTTTCTAAGTTTTTATAGACAAATTGATGGTAGCCATTTATCCATTCAATTTCATCCTTAGTAAGCATTTGCACATTTATTAGTCTTCTATCATATGGAATAGAGGTCAGTTGTTTAAAGTTTAAGAAGCCGTTTTCTTGTCTGTTGACATACATCAGATTTTCAATCCTTATTCCATACTCTCCCGGAATGTAATAGCCAGGTTCGTTGGAAAGTATCATCCCTGGCGTGAGTTTCACTTTATTACTTTTTGATATTGCTTGTGGTCCTTCGTGTACTGATAGGTAACTTCCTACTCCATGCCCTGTACCATGCATATAGTCCATTCCAAATTTCCATAAATGCGTACGTGCTAATATATCCAATTCTCCACCAGTAGTGCCAGGAGGAAAGATGACACTTGCTATAGCAATGTGAGCTTTGAGTACTATTGTATAGTGGGTTATTTGTTCATCAGTTGGATTGCCAATTGCTACAGTTCTTGTCACATCAGTTGTGCCGTCAAGGTACTGGCCACCAGAGTCAATCAAATACAGTCCATCTTTCTGAATTACTTTATTCGTCTTACTGCTTGCACGATAGTGAATTATTGCCCCATTCTCATTAAATGCTGAAATTATTGGAAAACTTAGTTGCTTAAACAAATTCTGCTCTTTTCTGTATTCTAAAATCTTTTCTTCAGCTTCAAGTTCTGTACCAACATTATTTTCAAGCCAATATAGAAAATTTGTAACTGCCACTCCATCTCTGATATGCGCATTTATAGCCCCAGCTATTTCAGTTTGGTTTTTTGCTGCTTTATAAATTAGACAAGGATCTTCTCTCTCAGCTACCTGTTTATCTTTTATTACAGCCATGATACTCATTGGAGTTGTGCTTGGATCCATGACTATTGAATTTAGCTTGTGCAGCGAATTTTCTAGCTCACTAATATCAAAAATATTTACATGATTGCCTAAATTTGCTTCTATAGTTGAATGTTCTTTATCTTGAATAAACAAATCAACATTACCGCTTTTATACAATATAGCACGACCCAATATACATGGAGTATATTTAGCATTTTCGTTTCTTAAATTTAATAACCATGAAATTGAATTTGGATCAGTTAAAAGCACTGCTTCAGCTCCTTTATCTACGCTTCTAGCTATTTTTTCACATTTGTCCTTACTACTTTTACCAGCATATTTAATAGAATGTAAAACCACTGCTTGTTTTCGATAGTCACTTTTTTTTCCAGCTAAACAGGGTATGAATTTACAGATATTCTCATACTTTCTTATATCTTCGATGGTAAAATATTGCAAATAATAACCTAGTGAGGCAGTCGATGTTAAGTTTGCTTTTATCCATTCGCGTGGATCCTCTTCTTGTATATTATATACTTGAAAATTGCCCCGATCGAGCTGATTGCGAGCTTGTGTAATATAGCGTCCATCCGTAAAAAATGGGCACTTGTTGTCTTTTGTAACGATAAGTAGCCCATTTGTTCCTGTAAAGCCACACAGCTTTGTTAGCTCCTCTGAATACTCATTTAAATATTCATCTTTAGTATGCAACATAAATGCATCAACGTTTATCTCGTGCATAAAAGAACGAAATTCTTCGATTTTTGACATAGAACACCTCATACAAAATTAGCAGCCACTTTCGTTTTCCTGTTTCTCAAATACACTAATATGCTCACTATCGCTGCAGGAGTGATGCCTTGTATTTGCTTTGCAATGCCAATCGTTGCTGGTTTTATCGTCTGCAACTTTTCTATTACTTCACTTGACAGGCCTTTAACTTGTGAATAGTTGAAGTTGATTGGAATTTGAGTATTGATTTCCTCTCGTAAAAACTTCATATCTGCTTCTTGTCTTATTAGATAAGGTTTGTATTTTGCTTCAATTTCAACCGCTTCGCATATTTCATTCTTAGTTATGCTACCCACTGCGGTGTCATCCCAGCGCGTGACGCTGCTTAACTCCGGCCATATTTCTTGTAATTTATTCCAGTCGATATTTGGATAGCTAAGTAGATCTAGTGCCGTTTTTCTTATCCCATCATAAGATATTTTGATACCATAAGACCTAAGCTGCTCAGGAGTAATCGTCAAACTCTCTAGTTTTTCTTCAAGTTGCTTAATAGATTTAAGTTTATTCTGTAAAACAGAGTATCTCTCATGCGACACAAGGGAAATATCATAACCTTTTTGTGTTAATCTTCTATCTGCATTGTCTGACCTGATAGCTAGCCTATATTCTGCACGTGAGGTAAATAATCTATAAGGTTCGATCACCCCTTTGGTGACTAGATCATCTATCATTACGCCGATATATGAGTCTGTGCGATGAAGAACAAAGCTTTCTTTTTTTTCAGATGCAGAGAGTGCTGCATTAATTCCGGCAATAATTCCTTGCCCTGCTGCTTCTTCATATCCAGTAGTGCCATTAATTTGGCCAGCAAAATATAGGCCTTTAATTTTCTTAGTTTCAAGAGTATGGCTTAGTTCTCGTGGATCAATATAGTCATACTCAACTGCATATCCAGGTCTTAGTATTTCTGCATTTTCAAGTCCCTTGATACTCTTTATCATTTCACACTGCACTTCAATAGGCAATGAATTTGAAATTCCGTTCGGGTATATAGTATCATCATTCAAGCCCTCTGGTTCTAAAAATATTTGATGACTACTTTTTTCTGCGAATTTTTTAACCTTAGTTTCAATGGATGGGCAGTATCTTGGTGCTATAATATCATCCAAATACGAAGAAGCTGACCTGTGCAGATTCTCTCTAATTATTTTATGCGTGTTTTCATTAGTATGGGTAATAAAGCATGATACCTGAGGTTGGTTAATTTTTTCTGTGAGATAAGAAAACGGCACAGGTGGATTATCACCCACTTGTTCTTGCAATATTGACCAGTTTATAGTGCCACGATCAAGCCTTGGCGGAGTTCCGGTACGCAATCTACCTAATTTAAAATTATATTTCTTCAACGTATTTGCAAGTTCTACGGCAGGCTTATCTCCCATTCTCCCTGAAGGAGTTACCTGCTCTCCTATATGAATCACACCCCGCAGAAAAGTCCCTGTAGTTAGAACGACTTTACTTGTCAGTATATGCTCCCCTGAGCTTGTTATTACAGCTTTAATGCACAATTCTCCATTGTTATTACTCTCTATAAGAAAATCGTCAACCGACTCTTCTTTTACCGTCAAATTATTATAATTTAGAATAATTTCCTGTATTGCTTGCTTGTATAATTTTCGGTCTGCCTGTGCACGTGGTCCCCACACCGCCGCACCTCTGCTGCTATTTAAAATGACTGAGTGTATACTTGCTTGATCGATTGCTCTTCCCATTATTCCATCAAGAGCGTCAACTTCCCTGACTACAACGCCCTTTGCAACTCCTCCGATTGCTGGATTGCAGGACATTTCCCCTATAGTTGAAATTTTATGAGTTATAAGCAGCGTGTTTGCACCAAGGCGAGCTGCAGCAGCAGCAGCTTCGCACCCTGCATGACCACCACCTACTACTACTACATCATATTTATGCATGCCTTCTTGAGTAATTCTTACTCTACTAATATTCTAACTATTAGCGGTTAATGTCAAATTTTACAGTAATTAACTATTTCAATCATCAGTGGCCAATGTATAGCTAACTCACGTCATACCGTCACGGTATCTCTAGATCCCGCTAACAAGCAGCGGGATGACGGTTTTTCAAATTATCGGGTTTTAGTGGGGCGAGCGACCAGGATCGAACTGGCGACATTCAGTACCACAAACTGACGCTCTACCAACTGAGCTACGCCCGCCAAGATATAAAATTTCTAACATAAGAGCGCAAATAGTCAATTGATTATTTAACTCTCCTTTTGCAGAGGGTTTTAAGTTTAGCCAATAAATATTTTCATTGATACTTTTACCATTATAGTTAATTGTATTGACACTAATGAAGTAGTGGTATGTTTAAAAGTATTTTCACATTTAGTTTTTTTACGGCTATTTCAAGGATCTCAGGGTTAATAAGAGATGTATTGATTGCTACGGTTATTGGTGCGAACTCTCTTGCAGACATATTTTTTTCTTCGTTTCGTTTTGCCAATCTATTTCGAGCATTTTTTGCAGAAGGAGCGTTCACTACCTCATTCATACCATTATATTCGACAGAATCATATGATAATAAAAAGGCATTTAATTTTGCAAGTAGTGTAATATCCATTACGTTTATTATCTTAGTAATTTTTTGCCTTATCATGCAAACTTTCTCCCCTTATATGATTCAAATTTTTGCTCCTGGATTTGACCAAAGTAAGTTTACCCTTACTGTTACTTTATCAAGAATTATGATGCCCTACATAATCTTTGTTTCAATTGCATCACTTATTGGTGGAATGCTGCAAGTAAAGCAGCATTTTGCTTCAACAGCTATTGCACCAATCGTTTTGAATCTCTGTTTAATCATCAGTTTGTTTGTGCCTTACGTAAAAACTCCAGCGCACAACCTTTCTATAGCTGTCCTTATAGGAGGAATTTTCCAGCTACTTTTGATACTATTTAGTGCATACAAGTTAAAGGCAGCTTTTTCTTTTAGCCTTGAATTAAGCAATGAAGTAAGGTTATTTTTTAAGCGTGTGATACCTGCAATTATCAACAATTGTGTAACTCAAATAAGCTTATGGATTGATACAATCATGGCGAGTTTTATACCAAATGCGGTGTCCTATATATATTATGCCGATAGACTAAATCAACTACCGCAGGGAATAATCGGTACTGCAATTGGTACAGTGCTTCTTCCTTTAATTTCAAAACAGGTGGATAATACTGAAAATATAGTCAAAATACAGAACAAGGCTCTCAACATAGGATTAATGTTAATTATGCCAACAACTGCTGCCTTTATCATTATTCCCGACATAATTTTACTTACGCTTTTTTCTTACGGCCGGTTTGATCATTATGCAGTGCAGCAAACTGTTCCCACTTTAATAGCATTTTCTCTTTCTTTACCTGCATTTATTATAAATAAAGTATTGCTACCTACATTTTTTGCTAAAGGCAATCTGAAAATACCAACCATATTTTCGCTAATGTGTCTTGGAATTAATGTAGTGCTAAACCTTTTGTTAATGAACGAGTATCAGCATACGGGAATTGCTATTGCTACTTCCGTTTCCACTTGGATAAACTCTATTCTATTAATTAGTTATTTAACAATAAATAAAATGTATAAGGTTAGCCAAGCGTTATTGTTAAATGTCATGAAAATTTTTGTAGCAACGGCAGTCATGTCAATAGCCCTTTATATTTTTAATTCTTTGTTAGCAGGATTATTTTTTGATAAAATGTTGGCTCGTATTGTTTATTTAACGACTTTAATAGCTTTGAGTGTTATTGTTTATTTTGGTATTCTCTATTTAATATTTAAGGGAAACTTTAAGCATGTGTAAATTATGAGACTTTCTTTATATGCTATATTATCAATCTCACTGCTATTAATTCTCATGCATGTTGCTGCAACTTTTAAGGATTGGAGTGGCTACAGGAAATATATCATAAAAGAGTTAGAGAAGACGTATGATGCTAAAGTGCATATTGGGGGAAAAATTAAAGTTTCGTTGATTACCCCAAAGCTCACTATTTATAATGTATACGTACAATACAACGAAAATAAAGAGCAAAAGTTGTCAGATTTAATTAGTGTAAGAAAAATTGAAATAAGGCCATCGTTCCTATCGTTGTTTTTATTTTCGTTGCAACCAAAGTCAATCACATTGTTTGGCATGAAAAGCAACAAAGAAAATTTACTTAATATTATAAATACAAACGCCAGTGGTAACACAGTCAATATAGTAATAAAAGACAGCCAAGTAAGTTTCAAGAATGATTTCGCTGATATTGTTAACATAAAGGAAGTTGCTGTAAAAAAAAATAAGCAGTTTTTTGGTAAAGTAAAGGTAGGTGATAATAATTACGATTTTTCAGGAAAGGTTAATATCACAAAAAGGAATGTACACATTAGTGTTGAATCAAATTTTGTAAATTTGCTATTTACAGGTAATAGAAATCAAGAAGAACTCCAGGGTAATTTAACATTAACAATTAATAACAGTTCCGGTTCTGTGAGTGATTTAGCAAAAATCATTAATCTTAGCTTTCTCTCTTGTGTTATTCCTAGCGAAAATATCAAGATATCATCCAATATAAGTCTTAATGAAAGTGAGTTTACGGCAACTGACTTAAAAATTGATTCCAAAAGCATGCAAGCCAGCGGTACAATACAAAATGATAGAAAAGGCAATCACACTAATTTCAATATTAGCTTCAGTAAAGTTGATTTAGATTCCATAAAAAATGATTCACAAAGAACAATGAATATGAAGGATCTTCTGGAATGTTTTAGAGCAGTTGTGCCAAAGAACTTGAGCTTAAATTTTAATATAGAAGCTTCTAACATTCAATATCAAAACAAAATATTGGACAATTTCCGTGCTGTACTAAAATCCACTGATGGCAAAGTAAAAGTTAATACGCTTCTTAAATTTCCTGGAATCAATAATATATCTTACTTATCAGGAGAGATCTCAAACAATAATGTCCTATCTGAATTCAACGGTGATTTATTAGTCGAAGGAAATGATTTTGGGTCATTCATTTCATGTTTTTTCCCTTCTATAAAGATGAAAGAAAACCAGAAAAATCAATTTACACTAAGTTCTAAACTGCACCTTGCACCAAGAATATTATCTATCTCAGACATTAGACTGCTAAATAATAAGGAATCCTTGCAAGGATCAATTAGAGTAAGCCACACAAAAAAACGCAGTGTGATCGATGGTGAGTTTAGCATGCATAATCTTGATGCAGATAAATATGATCATTCATTATTTAGCAGTTTACCTAAAATGCAATGGCTGAAAAATTTTCAGTATGATGCAAATATAAAGGCCCGTGTTAATAACCTTACATTGAATGATACGAAAATTAAAAATTTGGATTTTTTGCTGAAAATGGAAAAAGGTAAGCTAGTTGCAGATAAAATAAAACTATCTGGAGAAGATTTCGATATTACCGGTAATGCAAAAATATTAGCAGATCAAAAATACGCCAAACCTTTATTAGATGTTAACCTTACGGGCAGTAAATTTAATGGAAAAATTATTACATTACCAAATTTAGTAGAGACGAAAAGAAATTCAAGAAATGAGATAGATCAAATTCAATGGTCAACAAAGCAGCTTGATTTTTTGGATGATAAAGAAGGCCTTGATGCAAATGTGCAAATCAATACTGCAGAATTTAAAACCGAGCATAATGTTTTGAAAGATTTTAATTTGGATGCGGTAATGAGAAACAACACTATCACTATCAGGCAGGCAAGTTACGTATTAGAACACGGGCAAGTGTTTTTTCAGGGTTATTTAAGATCAGACTCAATAAATACAAGGTTTTCTATTGTAAATTTGGACACTAAAAAGATTGGTAAGGTTATAGGAATTGACAATGTAAATGGTCAGGTAAGCTTAAATGGTGAAATCAAAACTCAAGGAAAAAGTTTTCATGATTGGGCTAGTAACTTATCAGGAGATGTAAACTTACAAGCGCAAGGAATAGAAGTTACTAATGTAGATTTCAATTCATTTATCACTAATTTGTTAAACAGTAAGAATAAATCTGAAATTTCCACACTTGCTTATGTTGATATATATAACGGTAAAACATCTTTTGAAAATATTAGCGGAAAAGCAAGTATTAAGAGTGGTATATGTTCAACTAGTTTACAATTCGGGATTGATCAAGCATCAGGGTCAATCTCTTCTAATTTAACCTTATCTAACTTCGCTTTAGCTTCTATATTCAGGTTCTTTTTCATACCGCCAAACCATAGTAATCCAATCTATATCGATATGCATTTGGATGGCCCTATTTGGCGTCCTAAGATGAGTTTTGATGTAGACCAAATCTTCACCGCTCTGGTTGGCAAGAAAAATAGTTGATTTACTTAGGCGTACGGTTTAGGGGACAATGAACTCATCTGAACGGATACAAACTTAACCTAACTCACCACCACCTGGCAGTGGTGGCAAGCCAAAAGCTTCTCTTTTTTCATTGAGTGTCATAAAGCTTGCATTTTCTACGTATTTCCACAACTTTTGTCTCTTTTCCATGAGAATTTCTATTGCATCTTTGTCATACGACAAGCACAGATCTTCACCAAATCTTGGTATCAGCCAAGAATTCAGGTGACAGATAATATTTTCTAGTGTTGGTAAAACCGTTTGTTCCCAGAGGGATAAGCGTGCTTCAACCAAATTGCTATAAGTGTTATCACCTGGTATGCCAAGCAACTGCGGCGGAACGCCAAAAGCCAGGGCAATATCGCGGGCTGAACTGTGTTTGGACTCAATGAAATCCATATCCCTTGGCGATAAGCTCATTTCCTTCCACTCCAAGCCTCCTTCAAGCAATATCGGTCTTCCAGCATTGACAGGACCTGAATAATGATCATTTATAGCATTTCTCATAATAGTCCGAACAGGTCATAGGAAGGCAGAATCAACAGCACGACGAAAGGA
>NZ_JBIXJM010000125.1:0-8782 GCF_044752445.1 Wolbachia endosymbiont of Drosophila barbarae
CAGCAAAATCTAACTCTTCAATCTTGTTGAAGCTTACTCTTGCAATAAAGTTTTCCTGATCAAAAGTAAATAAATAACCTGGACTTTGCTTCCTAATATAAACTGTTTTATTATTATGTGGATGAGTAAATTGACACGAATCTAGTTCTATCAAATGATTGTTCTTCCATTGTCCCTCTATATATCCATTTTCACCAAATGACTTCCTTGTTCCCTTATTTTCATTAAAGCTACTTTGGCCAACTTTTTTAGATTTGCCGTCTTTCCAAGTATGCTGCTTAAAATGTGATACAGTAGGAATAGATTCCAGGTCAGAATCACTTTCACAAGATATAGAAGATCTCTCAACCTTATCACTAGCATCACAGTACTCCTCATCAGAGGAATTAGCTGAAAAAGACAGCAAATTCTGACTTACCTGCTGACTATTAGAATTTCCTACGTGCATAATACCCCCTATAAAGAATTATCAATATTCTTAATTTAAGATATTTTATTTTTTGAAAAGAGGCAAGAAAAATTTTATATGTCGATAAATAAGGTTCTCAAAACACGGTGTTTTTTTCCAAAATTTGTTGATTGAGTTATGGTGGTTGAAATAGCAAACCAATTAAGTTGCTTCGTCCAGCGCTCTCTTTTAGTTAATTATTGTTTTTTCCTTATAAAAATTTAGCTTACCTTTTACATCTAAATAGCTAACAAAATTCGGCCTTTTATAGATGAGTAACCCTCTAGGAATTATCTTCTTGAATTCTATGATATTATTTTTTGTAACATTGTTATACATATCATGATAAGGGGGCTGGCGAAGGGTGTCAAGGAAGTTTTTCGTTTCATCCAATGCGCTGCCAAAAGTTTGTTATGCAAGAGATCCCATAAATTGGGTGTCATAATAACTACACCCACATTAATTTTGGTGTACGTGACCTTGAAAGATCGTGATTCAATACTTAAATTATTAGGGTAGTAGGCAAATAATGGAGCTCAAAATGCATAATGTACAAGAAACTGAAAATTTAAAATTTGACGCTGAGGTAGGGAAAGTACTGAATATAGTGATTCATTCACTTTACACCAATAAAGACATTTTTCTGCGTGAATTAATATCAAATGCATCAGATGCATGTGATAAGTTGCGCTATGAATCTCAACTAAACCCTAATTTGCTAGATTTGAGTGACGAATTAAAAATCACTATCAGCTCCAATAAAGATAAGAACAAGCTATATATCACTGATAATGGCATTGGAATGAATAGACAGGATTTAATAGACAATCTTGGTACAATTGCAAGCTCTGGTACGCAAAAGTTCTTGGATGCGATTAAGAATAGCAAGGATTCAAGCCAAACTGTGGAGCTGATTGGGAAGTTTGGTGTTGGTTTTTACTCAAGCTTTATGGTTGCATCAGAAGTAATAGTAGAATCGAGAAAAGCTGGAGAAGAGGAGTCTTGGATCTGGCAATCCAAAGGAGATGGGGAATATTCAATCAGCAAGTCAGATAATCAAGTCCCTCGCGGAACCAAAATTACGCTCATTATGCATCCTGAAGAAAACGAGTTTTTAGATAAATTTCGTGTTGAAAATATTGTCACTACTTACTCTGATCACATAAATTTTCCTGTTGAATTTATAGACGAAGAAGGAAAAAGTGAAAAGTTAAACAGTAAGGCTGCAATTTGGACTAAGCCAAAAAATGACGTTACTCAAGAGGAGCACAACGATTTTTTCCGCAGTGTTGCTCACGTTGGCGGGGAGCCCTGGATGATATTGCATAATAAAAATGAAGGTGCAATAGAATATACAAATTTGCTTTATGTTCCTTCTATAAAACCTTTTGATTTATTCCATCCAGATAGACGTTGCTCTGTGAAGTTATATGTAAATAAAGTATTTATCACTGAAGATACCGTACAGATTATACCACAATACTTGCGTTTTCTGAAAGGCGTGGTTGATTCACCGGACTTGCCTCTTAATATCAGCAGAGAAACGCTGCAGAATAATCGTGTTGTTGAGCAGATCAGAAAATCTCTCACTAAGCGTGTGATATCAGAGCTCGGTAAAAAAGCAAAAGAGAATTTAGAGGAATATACAAAATTCTGGACCAATTTTGGTGCAGTTTTAAAGGAAGGTCTTTGCGAAGCTATGCCAACTGATGAGAGAGAAGCACTACTCTCAATTTGCAGATTTCATAGTACTGGTGATGAGAAATTAGTCAGCATTGATGACTATATAAGCAGAATGAAGCCTGAGCAGGAGCATATCTATTATCTCACCGGAAATAGCCTCGATTCAGTGAAAAACAGTCCGCAATTTGAGGGGTTCGTCAGTAAAGGGCTGGAGGTTCTTCTGTTCGTTGATCCAGTGGATGATTTCTGGACTAGTGTAATTCATGAATATAAAGATCAAAAGTTTAAGTCTGTGACTCGCGCTGATGTTGATTTGGAAAAATTCTCTTCAGAAGAAGATAAGAAAAATGAAGAAAACAAATCGAATGAAGAAAAAACTGAGGAAACTATATTGCAATATTTTACCACAGTGCTTGGAGATTCAGTAAAAAGCGTAAAAATTTCCAAAAAATTGACTGATAGTCCCGTATGCCTAGCGGTTGATGAAGGTGCTATGGATCTTCGCATGGAGCGTTTTTTGCGTGAACAAAAGCAGCTAAATTACCGCACGCCAAAGGTGCTTGAAATTAACACTAAGCATCCTGTAATAAAGAGTATAATGAAATCTTATGCTGAAAGTGGTGAAAACCCAACATTGGAGGACATGGTTCACTTATTGTTTTACCAAGCTTGCATCGTGGAAGGCGAAGAGATGGATGACGCGAGCAGCTTTGCTAAGAGACTGAATAATTTGCTTGGCAAGATTTCTGTTTAATGCTATACTTAGCTTAGCTTAGCTGCTAGTTAGGAGGTAAAACATGTTTGGTTCCAATTTTAGAGACTTTGTATCACAAGATACAACTTCACAGGGCCAATCAAATTCTGAAAGATTAATCAAAAGTTGGCATGGTTTTGAAAAACCAGATTCTGAAGATTCAGGTATTGAAGAAGAGTTTGAAGTTTTAGATAGCGAAAGTCAAGAGATATCAGCTACTCCATGTAGCACACCCCCTGAAGATCTAAGTTTAGAGAATGCAATACTTGCAAACTTTCCTGATGGTTGTGATAGGTCGTTTACTGTAGAGTTAAAAGATGAAGATTCATATGGTATCATTCCTAAAAACTTAACTTTTGCTGAGATTATAAATATCTTAAATCAAGCTATACAAGAAGATAATTGTGAAGAATTAGACAAGGTTGTACAAAATATTGAAGATTATGAAGGCAGGTCTATTACGCTGGATAATGAAAATCTCAAAGATTTCTGTTCAAATCAACTTAATTTGGAGTTACAAAACGGAAGCAACCATCAACATATATATTCAAATGTACTATCACAATATAAATTTGATCAAGAGGGTTTCAAGTATGATTATTCAGTAAAAGAATTGGTACTATTGGCAATTGCAGCTAATGACAAGCTAGTAGAGCAATATCAGGATTTTCTTTTTGCTGAAGGAAATTTAAGTCTTTTACCTCTCCTTGTTGGTGGTCAAAAATATATTGAAGCTTTTATAGAAAAATTCCATGGTACCGATGGAGTTTATGGAAGATTAAAAGATCAAACTATACAACTTGTCGAACCTAATAAGATTGGTTTTTTCTCAGTTATAGCATTAAGAAAAGAGCAAGAATTATTAAATGCAGTTTTTGTCGAATACGTTTTAAGAGATTTTGGACAGGTGTTAAAAACAAGTAATCCTGATTCTTTGTATGGTGTGCTTGAAACAGCGTCTCTGATCAAAAATGAAGAATTCATCACGATAGTGCTGGGTGCATTTGAAAGATATATTAATAAGCTAACTAAAAAAGCCTCAACAGAAGAGTTATTAAAAAAGAGTTTTGTTACTTTATTAGAAACTGCGATAAGCCAGGAACACACATCTGTCATTGAATACCTGTGCAAACGATACACTAATAGTGCAGATCATGCCATTTACGATGTATATGAACAAGCATTTGCGGATGATAAAGTTATTACAATACTAGGGCAACAAATCCTGAAAAACATAGGAGTTCGTGGCAGAAAAGAAATTTATGATTTAATTCTGAAAACTGCATTGGATGCTGGTAATATTGCATTTATCGAGCACTTGTGTGAAAAATGTGCTAAATGCAGCAATGATGTTATCGGCTATCTCAATCAAAAATTTAAAAATAACGAGTTTGATGAAATATATGAATCAATTCTGATTGCATTGTCTAATGTTGAATACACAAACACAGACGTTATAGTCGAGGTGCTTTTTTACACTAAAGAAATTCATCAAAACGTATCACATAATGAGCAAGTGATTAGGCCGATCATACAGAATATACTGAAAAATGCAACACACTACTCAATAGGCCAAGAAGATTACTCCTTAGTCAAGGAAGTATGTTACTTATACACAGAAGAGGGTGCAATTAACGTAATTTTTCAAGAGGAGTGTAAGATTTTTAAATCTAGCATAGAAAAGCGCATAGAAGATCTGGAAAAGGAAAACAAATTATTGCAATCTGAAGCTTTACGTGAATATAACAGCCGTCTTCCAGGTGTTGTAAATGGATTAGTTCAGACTGCTTGCATAGTGTATGATGAATACACTAAAGATCCAAAAGACAATAAACGTCAAAAGAATATTGATCTAATATTCAGTTTAATGCAAATTAGAAATATTCTGCAATTTTCTATTGATGTGCAAAAATATTCCTGTCATGAACGTCAAGATTTGTGGGATGAAATGTGCCAAACTCCTGGAACTTTTATAAAACGATCTAAAGAAGAAAAAAAGAAAAATGAACAAGAAAAAGAAGTGCAATTTAGAGAACTATATGTTGGTAAAAATGATGGCTCAAAGGTAATCACTGAAGTTGATAGTAGTAAGAGGAAACAAGCTCCTGTCCAACCTGCTGGATATGTAGAACAAGCGGGTGGTCTAGGTTCTTCGAATGATGATAATCCTTTAGATAATGGCACAAATGGTGAGAAGAATTCTACGTTTAAAACTGATGAACAAGATACAAAACCAGCACCAATACTAGAACCAGTGCCTTCAGTAGCTAACGAAAACTCTGGACAAGTGAATAATGTTCAAAGTAATGGTAGACAGTCTGATAATCAAAACAATAAAGATATACAAGATGTTAGCGCTACTATAAGTGATCAGGTAACTCCTGTGAGTAGTGATACTGAAAACAATAAAGTGGAAAAAAGTGGTGTGAGTTTACAAAGCAGCGGCTATGTGGACAATAGCACAGTATTATCCTTTGTGGATAGAGAGCATGTTATTCATGTTGATGCGCAGGTTTCATGGGATGTGAGTTGTCTGGTTGAAACTATTAGTGAAGATACTGATGAAGTTGCAAGTAATCAAAATGGTGTACTTTTGCTGGAAGCTCAACCTATGGTACAGAGTTATGATTCAAGTGAAAAAGGTAATACTAATTTGCAAAGTGCAGGTGATAGTAGTGTAGGTGTAGTGTCAAAGAATGGTAGTGATCAACTACCTGCCGATAATCTAGAGCAGAATAGCAAAGGGGTGGATGATAGTAGTGTGTCTGTGCAGTCTATAGGTATGGTGATAAGTCAATCTAATAGTGCTTCCACTATAACTCTGGATGATCACAAGCCTCTCATGAAAGATATAGAAAATGATAATGATCCAAGTGAAGAAGATAATGATTCTCCACAGAATATCAAAAAAAGCACATTGTCTACTATAGTTGTTTCAACACTAGTCGTGGCTGCAGTAGCTTCGATAGCTATCTTTGTTTACTTAGAAATGTTAGCAGTGGGGATAGCAGTTGGAGCTTGTTGTCTGGTTGCCGCTGCAATTATATACTGCTGTACACCTAAAAGCCAAGTTGAAAACAGCGAGGTTGAAAAACCTTTCAACACGGGGAAAGTACCTACTGCCGTACATGTATAATAAATATAGTAGTCTATCGTTTAATAATTTATTATAATTATGTTAATTATCGGTAAATAAGGACTTGGTAAACTACAAAGAAATATTCTTGAATAAAATAAAAGATATAAAAGATGAGGGGCGCTACCGTGAATTTACGCACTTTGCGTCATTACCAGGTAGGCTCCCCCACATTATGGACTATGAAAGAAATAGGGAAGTAATAGTCTGGTGCAGTAATAACTATTTGGGAATGTCACAAAATGAGAGTGTAATTGCCGCTATCCAAAATTCATCTGTTGGTGCTGGAGGAACAAGAAATATATCTGGTACAACAAAAGAGGTTGTTGAACTTGAAAAATCCTTAGCTTGTTTGCATAAAAAAGAGGCTGCTTTAACTTTTGCTTGTGGCTACCTCGCTAACCAGACAACACTTAGCACTTTATCGTCTGTTATTCCGGGCGTAGTAATTTTTTCAGACGAGAAGAACCATTCTTCGATGATAGAAGGCATAAAATCAGGAAAAAGGCCAAAACATATATTTAAACACAATGATGTTAATCATCTAGAGCAGTTACTCAAGTCTATAGACAAAAAGACACCAAAAATAATAGCACTTGAATCCGTATATTCAATGGATGGCGATATAGCGCCGCTTAAAGCAATATGCGATCTTGCAGATCAACATAATGCAATTACCTATTTGGATGAGGTGCACGCAGTTGGCATGTATGGTTCACATGGTGGCGGAATTGCAGAAAGAGAAGGCCTGATGGATAGAATAACCGTTATTCAAGGTACACTATCAAAGGCTTTTGGAGTGATGGGTGGGTATATAGCGTCTTCAAAGAGCTTGGTAGATGTAATAAGAAGTTCCGCTCCAGGATTTATTTTTACCACTGCTATGTCGCCTGTTTTAGCAGCGGCAGCAAAGGCAAGCGTTGAGCACCTAAAATCGAGCAACATTGAAAGGGAAAAGCAAAAGCAAGTCGTTGAAAAAGTAAAAAACTCACTGAGAAATGCAGGAATTAACTTCATTCCAACAGAAACTCATATAATTCCAATAATAATTGGCAACTCAGAGTTATCTAAAAAAGCATCAAAATTATTATTTGATGAGTATGGAATATATGTTCAACATATAAATTACCCGACAGTTCCAAGAGGAACTGAGCGTTTCCGTATTACCCCTACACCTTATCATACCGATGAAATGATAGAGCATTTAACAGAATCTCTTGTAAAAGTTTTCGAAAAGTTGTCTATCTCTGTAGCCTGTTTATGCTATAGCTAGTACAGCCCTACGTCATACCGCGATTTATTCGCGGTATCTCAGCATGGATTCCGCTAACAAGTAGCGGAATGACGAGTTTTACGCTTATCAAATTGTAGGTAAACATAAATTACTTTAGCTATAGTTTTATATCTCCAGCAATGATTAGCCCGTTGTCTTCCGTTAGCCTTCCACCGCTTTCTTGCAGAAAAAGTCTACCGAGCAAGGCTTTATATTTGTTAACTCTAGAGTAAACTATTCCTCTGTGCCTTCCTGCCGCAAGGTATGCAAAGCCTAAAATTGTTGAACCGATGGAGCATACACTACTATTGCCAGGCAACAATTTATTTAACAAATTACCACTTACATCTATTAGACCCCCTTCACGGCTTTTCACCCGCATTTTTATATGACGAGATCTAAAGTCCTCAAGAAAAGCACCTTTCTTTTCTTCTGCCCAAAAAGTTTCTCTAAGAGCCGGAGCATCAATTACAGCCGCCACAACTTTATTTTTATGAATGAGACAGACTGATACTGCAAAATAAACCATACAACTGGAAAAGTTCTCCCTGCCCTCTATAGGCATAATAAACCAGGTATAAGTGTCATCTTTTACTTCTTGATCAGTATCATCTTCGGAAATAAACCCATAGTCTCGTTTGTAGTCGTGCAAGCAATCGTATATGGTTTGCTTGGATTTTGAATAAGTTTTATTGATAAAGTCTGCTGATTTAACATTAGAGATTTGTAATTCATTAAAATCGCGCATAAGCTGCCTGGAAGCACTACGCACAGAATCAAGCATCACATTAATTCGTGGTGATGAGAGGGACATTCTTCCTTTTACTCTTTCACTCTTTCATAATAGCTGTCACCTGGAGTATATACTACAATTTTATCCTCTTCTTTTATAAATTGAGGCACGTTAACGCGCATTCCGTTTTCCAAAATTGCAGGCTTATAAGAAGCAGTAGCAGTTTGTCCTTTAATAACAGACTCTGTTTCTTTCACAGCAAGTGTAACATAATCAGGCACATGCGCAGAAATTATTTTGTCTTGATAAGCTACAACTTTAATTTTCATGTTATCCTGTAAATAAATTTTTTTTTCTCCCAATAAGTCCAAATTTATAGTGATTTGCTCGTAATTACTTGGATGCATAAGATTTACAATGTTTCCTTCAGTGAAAAGGTAAACATATTCCTCTTCATCTAAAATTGCCCTTCTGATTGTTGCATCAGAACGAAATCTTTCATAGTGTTTTGCTCCGGTTTTGATGTTTTTCATTTCGGCTTGTATGTATGCACCACCTTTACCAGGTTGAGTATGCATAATACCTACAACCAAAAATAATCCGCCGTTATGTTCCAACACCTGACCTGGTCTGATATCGTTAGCTCTTTCTGCCATAATTACATTTTCAATTTGATCTTATAATTATAAATAGCTTTATATAAATATCAAAGTCTTTATTAGTCAATAAATTCTGGTATATTTAATACTATATAC
>NZ_JBIXJM010000126.1:0-2447 GCF_044752445.1 Wolbachia endosymbiont of Drosophila barbarae
ACATCGAAAATGTAGGCTAATAATTCCCTATAGCTTTCTGATAATAAGCCTTTTTCTTGAATATAATCATCGTATTTCTGAAGAACAGCTTGATCTTTGCAACACTCTTTCCAATCATATTCTTGTCTAAGTTGATTATTAAAACGATTATAAAGAGCCTTCAAAAAATCGTCTTTTTGTATTTTTTCTTCTAGCTTACTTCTTAGAGATTTATCTTTAATACTTTCAATCCATAAACCAAATACTTCTGCATGTTTTGGCTGGGATAGCTCTCTTTTAAACGCCTCAAAGAATATATTCAAACTATGTTCTTGATCTTTTAGAAATTTTTTATGTTTGTTATAATATTTTTTAACATCTGTATGTTCCTCTTCTAATTTTCCTACTTCTAAAACAAACGCTCTAATTGAGTATTTTAAAGCTTTATTCTCTGTATTCTGTAATTCTTCTTTACCGAATTTAGAAATTTTCTCATGTTGTTCTGTACTATTTTTATAAAGATATTGATTCAGAGTTCCTAAAATATGGTGAGAAATATTGTTATCATTTCCTTTTGCTTCAATGAGATATCTTGCTGCATTTTCAGGTGTTAATTCTACATTATTTGTAACCTCCTGATAAGGTGGTAATTGCTTTACAATTTCTTGCAATGTAGCAAGTCTATACTTATCAATCAAAAGCTTCTCTATGTCTTGTAGCTCTGTATTATTTTGTAAGCTACTCGTTTCAGGAGGGCTACCTTTTAAGGTTTCAAAAACTAAAAATAACTGACTAAGCTGAGATAAATTAAGTTCTGCCTTTTTTAACTGAAACCAATTGTCTAGCAGCAATGGTTCTTTTTTTAGCTTATCAATAAAACTTTCAACATCAATAGTCTCTCTGTAAGTGGTACTAGATGTTGTAATAAAGATATCATTATGATGCTTACTTTTGTTCTGGTAAGGAGAATGACGCTTAATTCCTAATTCTGTAGTTTGCTTTTCCTGCTGCTCTTGATTTTCAACAATTGCTTGCAAAGCGTGTTGTTTAGTACTCTCTAAATCGGATTGTAAATTCTGCAACGTACTTCTTTCTATAGAGCTCAAATGATGAGAATAGTTAGCTAAAATGCTACTTTGTGAAATGTTTTTTTTCCTTACAGCTTGTGCGTGATGTTGTCGGTCATTGTTTTGTCTGGTATTTTTTCTTTCTTCACACCTTTTTTGCTTTTTATTTTCAATACTGGTAGCCTTGATGCCAGCATATTTGTCCTTATATGGACACCATACTCGATCATTTGGATCATTATCTTTATCATAATATTCTAGTGTACATTTACTGTTTTGATCTCCACCACGAAACTTAAATTCTTCCCACAATTGATAGTCCAAGTAACCCATATCCCAACCATTTTTCCCATGGATACCATGTAGACCTCCCTGTCCTTTTTCTCCTTCTTCTACTTGCGTAGCATTTTTTACAATGCCAAATTCCTTGCTGCTATTTTCTAGATTTCTTACTATTATCTCTCCGGCATATCCTCCTTGACCACCTAAACCATATTCTCCACCATGTCCTCCATGTTGCCCTAATGATCCTTTATAGAGAAGAAAAGCTTGATAGCGCGATGAAAGGCTACCATGACAATAAGAAAAAATTACCTCATTTCCTTGATTTTTTGTTACTTCTATAAAAATATTACCTGCTGAACTGTCTTCACTGTTTTTATACAATTCGTTTTTTATCATTAAGGAATTTTTCTTTATGTTCTTAATAGTTTTTGAGACTAATTCCTTTCTAACTCCTGGTAGAGCAGCAAGCTTAACAACTGAAAGAAATTCATTATCAAAGTCTGCTTTTGTAATACCTACTCCATCCTTACCATCTCTTCCATTTCCACCATCTTGTCCTTTACTACCCTTACCACCATTTGAAATAATGGTAAAATTTTCCGGATTTTCTATTTTCTCTACTAGAATCAAGACATTGCCACCACTTTCCCCAGGATAACCATCTGCCCCTTGTTTACCATGACCATCTTTTCCAGTACCTGCATTATCAGAATAGGTATGATTGTTATCTTTCCCAGATACATTCCAGGTTACTTTATCATGTACTTTTATTGTTTTGGTTAAAACAACTACATTCTTTCCGTACCAAACTTTATTTTTAAAATCTGCATCAATATGTATAACATCAGGGCCAACAAAGCGTACTTCCTCTATATTTGAATTCTCTGAAAGTGTATTTTCTAATTGCCATAAAATTTCACTGACAACAATGTTCTTACCTGTTACTTCAACAACTAATCGACCATCTATTCTTCTTTCTTGTACTTCTACTGGTTTTATATAAGCACCTATAACCTCCTTAAACTTGTCTATTAAAAAAAGATCTTCTTTCTCCTTTAAGCCTTCTGTCACTTTTTTCAAAACTATAAGATTTTCACCATAAGTATCTACTTCAAG
>NZ_JBIXJM010000127.1:0-3062 GCF_044752445.1 Wolbachia endosymbiont of Drosophila barbarae
AATAAGCTACTGATATTCTCCACCTTTTTTATCTTTAATCCATCATAGCTAGCGATGCAACAAAGCCATCTGGGATCCAGAAAACTTAACTTTAAATAAGTGGCTGCATAATAAAGACTAGATTCCAGTGTCAAGCACTGGAATGACACCATAGAGGCACTGGGATGACATCCTTCCTAGTGGAGATTACTCTCAAATCACAATGTTCATACAGTTGTGGGCTTAACGGTATCTTTGCAGATACTATGGTAATTTATTCGGGAGATTTGCTGAGCGGTAAGATTTTTCCTGATATGCTGCAGTCTTCAGAAGCTAATTCCACAAATTTATCTGTTAGTTTATCAGGTGACACCAATTCAGATCCAGGAAATGCCTGCTCACTACCCACAGGTCCTTCCGTGTATACAGCATTTACACATAATTTTGTATGTTTTGTCTCAGATGCATATATCTGCACCATTATTTCTAGTGCAACTTTACTTGCAGCATACGGCATCCAATATGGATAAGAGGAAGGAGAAAGTGTCACTTCTGAGGTCATGAATATCGCTCTTCCAGCATTAGACTTTTTTAGCATTGGATCTAAGTTTTTTAGTAAGTACCAATTGGCAGTAAAATTTGTATTCATTACGTTCTGTAGCTCTTCAATCTCACAGTCATGAATGGGGTTCAGTTTGCCTAAAATTCCAGCACACGCAACTAATATATCAAGTGCTCCAGATTCTGATAATTTCAGGCTTTCTATCATGTTTGTCAGTATCTTTACATTCTCAAAGTCTAAAAGATCAAGCTGAATTAGTTTCACAGAGCCTTCTTTAAATTCTTCAAGCTCTTCAATTTCATTATATAGTGGCTTGAGATTATCAAGAGATCTTGAAATCAGAATCACACATGCACCTTCTCTTATAAACCTTTTTGCAACAGCAGAGCCTACTCCACCTGAAGCTCCGGTGATTAAAGCTACTTTACCTTCTAACTTACCCATTTCTTTCTCCTTAGCGAGATCCATTGAAATATTTTAGCTGAAAATTGAATTTTGCTCCATATATAAAAATCAAACTTAGCATATAAAAAAATAGTAATGACACTACCACACCACCTAAACTTCCATATATCAAATCCAGTTGGTCAAAGGAAGCTTTTAAATATTGCTTAAAAGCTGAAGCAGAAATCGTCCAAAGAATAACAGCTACACAAGATCCAGGAAATACGTCTGATAAATTTTGTTTTATGTTTGGTAACATAAAATATAGCCAAGAGACTACTGTGAAAAGTACAAATTCAATAAGTAAATACCTAGTATAACTTAGCCCCTGATAGGAAAAATCAATTAGCATTGGTACTAGTGTAGAAAACACTATAGTTAGAGTTATAATAAGCGTAATTACTAAAAATTGTAATATACTTAGTACTCTTCTTAATATGTAAGGCGGCGAAACCGGAACTTTATAGGCCTTATTGAGTATTGTTCTAAGCCCTTCAATTGTCGATGAAGCGGTCCAAACAGCACCTACAATTGCTAAAGTTAGTAAGCTTTGCGGCGGGCCTGATATTATCTCCCTAATACGCGGCATCAAAGATGATAAAATATCCTGTGGCATGTTATCAATGATAAATACCCAGCCAATGTTGTACTGGTCTAAAAAATTTGCGAATGTTGACGCCACAGCCATTAAAACGATGAGAAAAGGAAATATTGATAACAGAATTAAAAATGATAAATACCCTGCATGCTCCACTCCATCATTATAAATTGTGTCAATCAAAGCACGATAAAGGCAATAAACGATGCTGTAAAATTTCTGTAGCACTGTAATATAGACGAACCAAGAAAAGTATTCTAAATGAAATAAAGGATACTTTTAAGCAAAAAATCCTCACCATTTACTTAAATTTAATCAAAGTGAAGGATAATCCAGCATTAAATAGAAATTATCGGAAGCATAATGAAAAATTTTCTTCTACTTGTAGCTTTAATTCTCTCCTTTGCATTTGATGCAGGTGCTCCTCCTACTACTTTTGTTGATACAAATGATACAACATCATCGGTGATATGCAAGATAATAGGCTATACTCACGGCATAGGTGGCCCAATGATCACAATAGTGATAATTGGTGCAGCGTTGCTTGCAATATTCGGCAGAATGCCGTGGCCAGCGCTTTTTGCACTCGGTGCATTTACTGCTGTGTTTTTTGGCGCTCCTGTAGTCGTTTCAAAAATAACACCAGGAGATGTGATTTGTAAAGACGGTGTAGTAACGAATAAGTAATAGAAATTATTGGAGGCATAATGAAAAATTTTCTTCTACTAGTGGCGTTAATTCTCTTCTTTGCATTTGATAATGTTTTTGCTAGCAGTGTTACTGATGACGCAACGTCAAACACAATATGCAAAATAGTAGGCTATACTCACGGCATAGGTGGACCGATGATCACAATAGTAATAATTGGTGCAGCATTGCTTGCAATATTTGGCAGAATGCCGTGGCCAGCGCTTTTTGCACTCGGTGCATTTACTGCTGTGTTTTTTGGTGCACCTGTAGTTGTTTCAAAAATAGTACCAGGAGGTGTGATTTGTAAAAATGGTGCAACTGCTTGCCCTGATGGTACCAACTGGGATACAAGTACAGGAGCGTGTAAAAAATAGGCGCTGCAGATTTAGAAAAGCATTAGCTAAACGGTGCTTCTTAAAGGAGCACCATTATTCCACAATTGTATAAATGTTGTCCAAGTGAATAACACTGAGATCCGGGAATTTTTATAAACTGATAGGATGACAAATTTACTAGAACCCTCACCATTTACTTAAATTTAATCAAAGCGATAGATAATCAAACATGAAACAGAAATTATAGGAGGCGTAATGAAAAATTTTCTTCTACTTGTGGCGTTAATTCTCTCCTTTGCGTTTGATGCAAATGCTAATACTAGTGGTGGCACCACCAACACCGTTTTTGTTGATGAAAGTGATACAACATCATCAGTGATATGCAAGATATAGCATTTCTCATAATAGTCCGAACAGGTCATAGGAAGGCAGAATCAACAGCACGACGAAAGGA
>NZ_JBIXJM010000128.1:0-5032 GCF_044752445.1 Wolbachia endosymbiont of Drosophila barbarae
CGGTAATTTTGTGATTGTAACCTCCATTTCCAAGTTTTTTTGATTGAAAGTCTCCTGTTTCTTTTCTTCTTTGCTGCCNCTCCCATAAAGTAGTTCGTCCAATTTTAAATCTTGCTGCCACTGTTTCTCTGCTTTCTCCTTCGTCTAGCGCTTCCATTGCTTTTTTCCTTAAGTCATAACTATATGCTGCTGGCACTCAACCTCCTTATCATCTTCTATCCTTATCTTATCACATCCGGACTTCTATGAAAAGAGCTATAACACTTGAGTAGCAGTTCCTTCCCACGATTAATTTCAGATTTGTTCCGAAAATTAAACCCGAATGTTTGTTTCAGTCGCGAGAAAAAACTTTCTACATAAGATCTTTTTCCGTAGTTTGTTTGCCTTTTCCACCTCTTCATTCCATCTTCGCTGTATGACTTTATTAGTCTAATTGCAGCATTTCTCTCTGCCATACTTTGGATGCTCTGCTGCATTGTTTTTTTGGAGGAATTTTTGTCTTTATGCCGCATTCATCACACAATTTATAGAGTTTATGTCTGTCATATGCTCTGTCTGCATATAGTGCTTTTATGGCATGCTGAAAATTAACTCCTTTAAGTAAATCGCAAGCTCCATAGTGATCAGACCGTTACTGTATTCTGCAGCTATGGCTTTTTTGCTGTTTATATTCAACATTACATGCAATTTTCTTGTCTGTTCATAGCCACGATATTTTCTGTCAGCGCTATTTTCCTTGCTGTGTGTTGTTATAAATGCTGATGCTTGTGCTATCTATGGCAATTTCGATATCTTCCATATTATTTTTATCAATTCTGCAATCATTGATCTTAATATTAAGTTTTTTTTGAAGCTTGCGAATAGCTGATAACTGCCAAATCTCTTCCTATTTGTTGCAAATATCCTTTTATAAACCCGACTGTTTGTCTTAAGCCAATTCTAAAAAGATTAACGATTATATGCACTAAAATCACAACTTTATCACTATAAATATAGTTGCCGCCCTGCATTTTTGGACTATTTTCATACCAATTTTCGATAGCTTTATCGATGTAACGAAAAATATTTCCTCTTTTTTCTAGAAATTTGTTATATTCATGGCAGTTACTAACTCTCATTTTTTGTGGCATATTTTTCCTTAAGCGGTTAAATGGCTATTTTATAATGAATTTTGTCAGTAGCCACCAGATTTTTTCAGTTGCGATGCAACAGAGCCATCCCAGTGTCAAGCACTGGGATGACAGGAAAAGAGGCTATTTGGATGACATCTTTCTTCTTGGTATAAATTACTTTTATATCTCAATGTTCGTACAGCTATGCACGTTGCCGCATAGTGGATGAGGTGTACTACCTCTAAGAGTATACATTATCTCACATAATAATATAATATTTCGTTCATAAATCAACGTTTTTAACATGCAGCAAGAACATTTCCGTTGTAATTAAGGTTCTTAAGATGTATATTAATGAATCTTGTTTTCAATAAATAATGAAAGTAATAATTGTCATGATAATGTTATTGTGTAGCAGTTACACAATGGCAAGCGAGAGAATAAGTCTAGTGGATAAAAAACTATCTCAAGGATATGTAGCTCCAGTGCTTACAGAAAATAGCGTTATTTTATCAGACAAGCACGGCGCTTTATATTCCTTTGATATTGATAACTCAAAGGCTATGAATTGGAAATTACACCTCTCACACAGAAAAAAAATTAGTAACATGAGCCTATTGCGTCACAGAGGAAACGTTTTCTTTATAGTGGATAACGTTCTACACACAATAGATGCAAAAACCGGCGAGATTCAGTGGGAAAAAGAATTGAGAGCTCCAGTAAGAGGGAAAGCAGCAGTAATAAACAATAAATTGGTAGTATTGACTATTGATAATTATCTGTATGTGTTTGATATAAAAGATGGCAGCTTCGTTTGGACTTATCAAAACGGCATCAATGAGGTTCGAGGTTTGTATTCCATATCGCCAGCAATTTCTAATGATAAAATAATAGCACCATTTTCAAATGGTGAGTTAATAGCTTTTAATGAAGACGGTAAAAAATTGTGGAGCCAAAAATTGGCTACAAACCTTTTGGATACACAGCTCACAGATGTAACTACTACACCGAGAGTGCTTGGCGATACTTTAATAGCTACAAATAATTCTTATATTTATGGTATTGACGTAAAATCAGGAAATATTTTATGGTCAAAGTCACTGGAAGTAAAAAGTGTATCAGACATTGAGTCATATTATAGTCCTCTTATTCCTGCAGAGAAACAAAAAAAAGGCGGAAGAATTTTTATAGTTACTAAAGATGATAAAATAATTGGCCTGGATATAAAAAATGGAGAAATAGTCTGGGCATCTGATTTAATAGAAAATACGCAACTATTTGCTCCAATTATGCATGCCCATACACTGTGGGTGACAAGCAATAAAAGTTCAATGTTTGCTTTTCCGGGATCTGAAAGTGCAGGAAAGGTAGTCAAAGTACCTGGTAATGTGTTTCACACTCCAGTGTTTACTCGCAATAAGATATATGTAACAACTGAGAAGAATGGTGTTTATTCTTTAGAAAATAGGTTTGTTTTTTATGACTGATTATGATTTAATTGTTATAGGTGGTGGCCCAGGAGGCTATAAGTGTGCTATCGCTGCTGCAAAACTTGGATTGAAAGTTGCCTGTATAGATAAAAATAGCATTTTTGGTGGCACATGCCTCAGAGTTGGGTGCATACCCTCCAAAGCATTGCTCCATTCTTCCTATCAGTATGCTCACACGAAAAATGATCTGTCGAAGCTTGGCATAAAAATTAAGGACGCAAGTTTCGATTTAAAAGAAATGCTAGGCTATAAGGATGCCAGAGTTCAGGAACTTGGAAAAGGTATAGAATATCTGTTTAACCTTCATAAAATCACTAAAATCAATGGGCTTGCTTCTTTTGACCAAGGTAATCTTGAAGTTTCAGTTGAAGGTAAGGTGCTGAAGACAAAAAATATAGTAATTGCAACCGGTTCTGACGTTATTTCTTTGCCAGGAATTAATATCGATGAGAAAGACATTATTTCTTCCACCGGTGCACTATCTTTAACTGAAGTACCAAAAAAACTTGTCGTAATCGGAGCTGGGGCAATAGGGCTTGAAATGTCTTCTGTATGGAGGAGGCTAGGGTCTGAAGTCACTGTAGTAGAATTTTTTGACAGAATCGCTGCAGCAATGGATGGAGAATTAAGTAAGTCTCTACTTTCTAGTCTACAAAAACAAGGAATAAAATTTTTACTTAGCACTAAAGTTGAGGAGATAAAACAAAGTAGTAATTCTTTGAGTGTGAAAGTTTGCTCTGTAAAAGATAATCAAACAAACACTATAGAGGCGGATAAGGTATTGGTGGCAGCAGGACGCAAACCATGCACTGAGAATCTTGGTATTGATGAAAAAATAGAAAAAGATAATCGCGGTTTCGTTCAAGTTAACAACAGATATGAAACTAATGTGAAAGGAATATTTGCTATTGGTGATGTGATCGGTGGAGCAATGCTTGCTCATAAAGCAGAGGAAGAAGGAGTGGCAGTTGCAGAGATAATAGCAGGACAGTCACCTCACGTTGATTATGGAATCATACCATCTGTCATTTACACTCACCCTGCGGTTTCTTCGATTGGTAAAACCGAAGAGGAACTCAAAAATGCTGGCCGTAAGTACAAAGTTGGTAAATGTCAATTTGCTGCAAACGGCAGAGCAAAAATCACTGATGATGCTGAAGGATTCGTGAAAGTGCTGACTTGTAGCAGGGCAGATACAATACTAGGTGTGCATATCATAGGAGCATACGCTGACACGCTAATCAACGAAGCAGCGGTTGCAATGGCATATGGTGCAGCAGCAGAGGATATATACAGAATTTGTCACTCTCATCCTGATATAAATGAAGCCTTTCGAGATGCGTGCATCGATGCTTTCTTTAAAAAATAATTGTGGACCTCGGTTCAATCATTGAAAAATGGTATGAGTGGCTGAGGTGCAACAGATCTTATTCACCAAACACTTTAGAGTCATACATGAGGGACTTGAAGGATCTTATAAGTTTCCTAAATACTCACATTGGTGGAGAAGTAAATGTTGGTACTCTGAAAAATTTAAGCATACCTGAGTTAAGAAGTTGGCTTACCTCTCGTTACGCAAGAGGTGTGAATGCAAGATCTAACACTCGAGCACTCTCAGTAATCAGAAATTTCTTCAAGTACATAAAAAATAACCACAATATAGACAATGAAGCTGTATTTTCCTTATCAAGGCCAATTCAGAGAAGAACTCTGCCCAAAGCATTATCAATACCTAATATAAAAACTTTATTGAAAGAAATGAAACTATCCGATCTGGGCGAATCTTGGGTGGTAAAAAGAGAAATTGCGATTATCGTCCTGCTATATAGTACAGGCTTAAGAATCAGTGAAGCGTTGAACCTTAGGGTTAGTGATATTAACAATGAAAGTTTAATAGTAACAGGTAAGGGAGATAAACAAAGGCAGGTATTCATTCTTCCGGTAGTAAAAAAATGTATACAGGAATATGTAAAAGCCTGTCCTTATCTTGGCATTAATGATGAAGCACAATATCTTTTTTTGGGAGTAAGAGGAAAAAAATTGGGAAGAACTTATGTGGCCAATCGTTTGCAAAAAATAAGGAGAATGTTAAATTTACCAGAAATTTTATCTCCACATGCATTTCGCCATAGTTTTGCTACTCATTTGCTTCAGGAAGATATTGACATAAGATCAATACAACAACTGCTTGGTCACTCAAGCCTGGAAACTACTCAAATTTACACTCACCTCAATTATCAAGAGGTTTTTAACATGTACAAAAATTTTCAGCAGGGCCTGGAGAAGAAATCAAAACTTTAACTTCGTTCTAAACCACCAAGCTGAGTGCTTTCAACATCACTAAGTATTGTGTTTGCTTTATATATAGCATTTCTCATAATAGTCCGAACAGGTCATAGGAAGGCAGAATCAACAGCACGACGAAAGGAT
>NZ_JBIXJM010000129.1:0-10486 GCF_044752445.1 Wolbachia endosymbiont of Drosophila barbarae
AATAGTGCATATAACAAAATTATGCTCATCACTTTTCCTATTAATTTCCTCCAGAATTTTGTCAATCTGCTCTTCTCCTTTTACAAAAGACCAAACATATTCGATCGTTTCTACAGAACGAAAGTGTTTCAGAGCTGATTTTGCAACTGATATAACAGTTTCACCACTTGAATCTGATACTAAGTGTAGATTAAGCTTTTTAAGGGTCATATACTAAAAATAATAGCTAGCAATCTGCTACTGAAATTATGCTAATTTGTTGACCTACGTAAATATAGAAAAACTATCCTGTTGATAAAACTCAAACTAATTGGTAAATTCTTAACACAATTATCCTCAAAACGAATGTTTTTATTAAAGCCTACAAATTTCTCTTATTTTTCTAAGAAAGCTCTACCTTGGCTTGGGGTTATTTGTTTCGCATGTTTTTTAATTGGAATGTCTTTGGCGTTATTCTTCTCTCCAGAAGATTATAAACAAGGAGAAATTGTACGAATCATGTACATTCATGTGCCTTCTGCATGGCTTGCTCTTGGAATATATGGATTAATTGCATCACTTGGTTTCATTTCATTGGTATGGAACAATAGCATTGCTAGTGTCTTGGCACATGCTGCTGCTCCTGCAGGGACAGTCTTTTCGGCAATATGCTTAATCACAGGCAGCATCTGGGGAAAAGGAACCTGGGGCACTTGGTGGGTATGGGATGCAAGGCTTACTTCAATGCTGATTTTATTTTTCCTATATGTTGGCTACCTTTCATTGTGGAGCGCTTTTGATAATGAAGCGAGGGCAGAAAAATCAGCAGCAGTATTTGCCATCTTTAGTGCTATAAATATTCCTATAGTAAAATTTTCCGTGAATTTATGGTCCACTCTCCATCAGCCAGCAAGCATTTTGAGAAAAGGTGGAATAGCAATAGAAAGTTCCCTGCTGTTGCCACTGGTTGCAATGTTTATGTTTTGTGCCACATTTTTTTTAGTAGTGTGGATACTGTATTCACTTTACTTAATTAATTTATATAAGATAAAGAGAGAAATCAGTATGCGGTATTAGGCCGAGAAATGAAAATAGAACACACCACATCACCAAGTAGCAAAGACATTGAATTCCTACTCAAAAAGATTAATGAAGAAACCGTTGATAAAGGTACGTGTAACCCATTTGCTTTTTTTATTCGCGATGATACTGAACAAATTATTGTAGGTTGTAGCGGTTTTGTTATCTATGGTTCAATTTACACTGACTTGCTTTGGGTGCACTCTGATTATAGAAGAAAAGGTATGGGAAAGCAGCTAATGGAAGAAGTTCATGATTATGGTCGTGAGATGCACTGTAAAATAGCAACCGTTGCAACCATGAATTTTCAAAAAGCGAAAGTATTTTATGAAAAGCTTGGGTATAAGTGTGATCTTGTACGTCCAGGGTATGTTAACATGTATATTTTTGAAGAAAGTGTTGTGAGATGCACTGTAAAATAGCAACCGTTGTAACCATGAACTCTAAAATATTTAAAGAGCCTACTAATATCTTTAAGGTAAATGTTCATGTGATTCCGCAGAATAATTCTGTTTTTTGATTCTATCTGTCCATTTATCATTTTCTATATCTTGTTTGTTGGTTGCTTTTTTTTCTTGCTCAACAATTGCCTTATCTATCTCCTTATGAATTGCAACTCCTTTTTTGTATACTTCGCTTTTCCCTTCAATAATTAACTTAATAAAAGTATTTACAACAGACTGCACTTGATT
This sequence comes from Wolbachia endosymbiont of Drosophila barbarae, assembly GCF_044752445.1. NCBI lineage: Bacteria > Pseudomonadati > Pseudomonadota > Alphaproteobacteria > Rickettsiales > Anaplasmataceae > Wolbachia > Wolbachia endosymbiont of Drosophila barbarae. Next base: position 1,752 of record NZ_JBIXJM010000129.1, read on the forward strand.
ATGATTAACCTGACCTTTTGTCAAAGAAGGTAAAGAGCCTAATTCCATCAATACTTCTGGTGCTGTTTTATCTTGAGTGGAAAGTCCTAAATTATCTGCTACTTTACTTATTAATAACTCTCTGTGTTCTTTATTATCTTCCAATTTAGCATAATCACTCAATAGATCTATAACGGTAGATACTCTGACTTCAACAACATCATCAACATCTTCATCTTCTAGAGCAACTCCTGACCCCAATAACCTCTCTCTGAGATTTTCGCTTAAAAGATTGATAAATTCTTCATTTGCATCTGATCCTGTGGTTGATATTGTACCATCTAAATAGTTACTTTGAGCACCGAAGCCATGCTCTATTTGTATTTTTGTCTCAGGTTTAAATCCTAATTTTGCACAGAATTTCTGAAAATATTCTTTAATAATGTCAAACAAGCTCTTGCCATTATCTTTATAATTTTTTAACTCTTTAGGAATAGTAAGTGACAATTTACCATCTCTGTATGTTACAAAGTCTTCACCATTGTGAGATTCAATTGTAAATTCCAATGAACTAGACAGATTACATATCTTATCGCCATGCATAACTTGATTTTTAACAGAGAGTATTGGTAGCCTCATATCAGATCTAATTCTCACATTATTTTGGTTAGCACAATCAATGTTTATTACTTTTTTAGGATTTTCTACTATGAACGACTGTCCAAGTGCAAGTTGGGTTTGTATAAATGGAGCAGCCTCATACCCTGCTTGATTACAATTGGTAACTAGCTCTTCTAAAATAGCATCACTTGGAACTTCTGCCCCAGCGTATCTGAACATTTTTTTGAAAACTTCTTTTGCAAAGGAACGGTAATCCTTGTTTTCATCTTTCTCTGTTGGTAATAGATGGATATACCTTTGGCCAGCATTGTAAAATTCTTCAAATTCTTTCTTATATGAATCGGTTTTTTGATGATTGGCAGTTTTGGAATTTTCACAGTGATTTTTCCATAGCTCACCCAATGCATTACTTACAAGCTCTTTCTCAATATCTTCGAGTACTGAAGCAACAAAAGCTTTGCCATGATCCGTATCTATTTCTCTTGTTCCTTTTTTGTTAAATATTTCGTCATTATATATATCATCACTATTAAAAAGTTCGCTTTTGCGGTGCTTAGCTCCTTCCTTAAATGCAATAATAAGATTTTTATCTATTTCTTTTCCGTTAATAATAAAATTCATCCTTTGAAAATCTAAGAACATTGTTTCACCGGAATTCGCTAATTTATTATCTTGATCTGCTCTTAATTTACTAAAATTGAACTCTTTAGCTGTGGCCTTTAATCTAACTACTGGACTCTTATTATTTTTTCCTTTTGTCTCTTTCATGAATAACACCTTACTGTAAATATGCTGTAAGTTATATCATATAATGATGAATAATTTGGTAATATATTAAGAAAATCGACAGTATATTTCTTTATTTAAGGGGTGTAGGAAAGGCGTAGATTTCTCTTTCCATTTGTAGCGTACTGCATTAATATTTATGTATTAATCTAGAAAATAATGATGAATAACATTGTAATTGTTGGTCTGCAATGGGGTGACGAAGGCAAGGGTAAAATAGTAGATTATCTTTCTGAGAATGCAGATGTAGTTGTGAGATTTCAGGGAGGAAATAATGCAGGGCACACTATAGTAGTAGATGATGAGGTTTATAAATTAAATTTACTGCCCTCTGCTGTTTTGAGGCCAGGCAAAATATCTATCATAGGAAATGGCGTTGCTCTTGATCCACACGCTCTAATCTCAGAAATAGAGTCATTGAAAGTTAAAGGAGTAGACGTAAACTATAACAACTTGATGGTATCCGAGAGCTGTCCATTAATACTTAGCATACATAAGGACAAGGAAAAGCTATTTGAAGATTTAAATGGAAATCACAAAATTGGTACAACAAACAAAGGGATAGGGCCATGTTATGAAGATAAAGTTGGAAGGAGAGCTATACGCCTTTGTGACTTAGAAAACGCAGATGAGCTCAATAAAAGAGTGGATACTCTTTTGAATTACCACAATGCTATCAGGAAAGGCCTTAACTACCAGGTGGTTAAAAAAGAAGAAATATTAAAGGAAATTCAAGAGATTTCAGAAAAAATTCTTTCATATAAAAAACCTGTGTGGAAGATATTAAATGACTTGATGAAAGAAGGTAAGAAAATAATATTTGAAGGTGCCCAAGGCGCATTTTTAGATATCGACCACGGAACTTACCCTTTTGTTACTTCAAGTAATACTGTAGCATCGCAAGCAATAACAGGCTCAGGGTTATCCTCCAATGCTTACATTATTGGTGTGGTAAAAGCTTATACAACAAGAGTGGGCAATGGCCCATTTCCTACTGAGCAGAAAAATGAAGTAGGAGATAGCTTGTTTACTATAGGTAAGGAACTTGGAACAGTGAGCAATAGAAGAAGGCGTTGCGGATGGTTCGATGCAGTTTTAGTGCGCCAGGCCGTACAACTCTCTGGAGTTTCAAGCATTGTATTAACCAAATTAGATGTGCTTAATTCTTTTGATACAATTAAAATATGCACTGGTTACAAGTATAGCGGAAAAATGTATGATTATTTACCCGCATCGCATTCAATACAAGGGGAATTAGAGCCAATATATGAAGAGTTTCCTGGCTGGAAAGAAAACACTCAAGGTAAAAGGTCGATTGAAACATTGCCTATCAATTTAATAAAATATATAGAAGGGTTAGAAAAATTAATAGGTGTACCAATTCATCTAATCTCAACTAGTCCAAAGAGAGAGGATGTTATTAAGCTTAAAGATTTCTGAAAACGTCTTTGTATCTTAGAGCCTGTACGTAATCTTAAAAAAGAGATAAAGTGAGAGGATAAAGTATATAAAGTAGGATATGCGAAGTTTATAACCAAGTGACATAAGTCGAGAAAAGTTTGAGATTATTGTAGCAGATCTGGAATCTTGCAGAAAGAAGACAAAACCAAGAACACTTGATTTACATGATATATTTTGTGGAGTGTTATACGTGTTAAAAAGTGGTTGCCAGTGGAGAATGGTATCAAAAGAGTTCCCAAAATGGCGCAATTGTTACGACTATTTTAAGAAGTGGAGTGAAAAACCAGATGTAAATAAAGAAAGTGTTCTGGAGCTGGTATTAAAAAAAAATAATTGCGACAAAACAATGGTCGGAAAAGCTTCTGCATAATTGATGCACAGAGTATAAAAAATGCAGATACTGCTGAAGCTATGATGCAGGCAAGAAGATTTCAGGGCCGTATTGCAGTAGATACGCAAGCATGCAATTTATACAACAACAGCAGAGATAACTGACCGTAGCAGTGCTGTGAGAATGGTCGAAAATGCAAAAGAAAACCTCTCGGGAGTTAAAAATGTACTGGTTGATGCAGGCTATACTGGAGAGAATTTTGTAACTCAAATAAAAACGATTATTGGTGCAACCGTTGAAGTGATCAAAAGAAATGAATTACGTTCCTTTGTTGTATTGCCCAAAAGATGGGTTGTGGAGCGATCTTTTGCTTGGTTAGAAAAATGTAGAAGATTGTGGAAAAATTGTGAGCGAAAACTCAATACTAGCCTACAAATGGTAGTTCTGGCTTTCACTGCCTTACTTCTGAAAAAATTATGAACAGGCTCTTACTAACTCTTATCTAATAAAAAAAATACTTGTGTAACTTCGAATAGTCTATTATGCAAGACAGCAGTATAAACATGTAGTAAGAAATGTATAATGAAAAATAAAAGCTCAAGTTTAACACTTGCAGTTATTTTTACACAATTAAGTAATCATAAAAGTTAGTGTAGGGCGAGGTTATACAGTTTGATTTCTTTTAATATATGTTAATTGGTATAATATAAATATAGTTAAGGAGGTGTATTATGATTGGAAGTTTGGCTAAAGAAGAAAAAACAGCAGAGGCAGGAAAAACAGGTGATCAACTTGAAAAGTGTATTGGACCAACTTCACTGAATGGGGAGGTTTATTACTCTACGCTTATCTACTATACATTAAAAGAGTTATATTCACAATTAGGTGATATCTCTTATGCTAATAAAACAAGATCAGAAAAAGAAATAATCAATTTTTATGTTCTACCTCAATTTGCACGCTTTAAAGAAATTATTGATGAAGATATAAAAAAAGATCCTTCGTTTGCAAATTCTGCTATTGTAAAGTTTTGCTCCTCAATTATAAAAAATAACAAATTACTTAAAGAATTAGAAGAAGTTAGTATTCCTGCCAAAAACTCTAGTGTAAAGGCAAGGGTAAGCTTTCAACTGAAAAATCTGAAAGAAAAGGTGTGGTTCTTAGGAAAACTAAAGGAAAAAAAGAATTTCACTTACGTGCAGAGGGCTTTTGGGGATAAGTGGAGTTTTTATGACCTAATAAATGATGGAGATTTTAAAAAAACGTACATAGATAAAGCAGTAACAGAGTCTGCTAATAAGAGCTTTAAGGAAGATATAGATAAATGCATAAAGTGGGCAGAGCAGGGAAAAGAAGCTGCAAGTAAATATCTTGGAGAGAAAGGCGTAGAGTTTCGAGCTTATTACACAGAAACTGATAACACTCATAGAGTTTTGAATATCAATCTTATTAATTACAATAGAAGTGAGCAAACCAGGATTAGTGACATTTTACAGCAAGAGAAAGATATTAAAGAGCTGAATATCTATTGCAATAAAAAACATGAAATACACGCTCATCGGAAAGGTAAGGAAAGATATTATGAATTTAAAGAGGGCGCATATTATGAAATGAAAAGCACTTGGCCTGTAAAGGATGGATCCGAAATGTGTACCATGATTATGAATGTGAGTAGCGATGGCATAACTGAAGTACTAAAATTTAATGATGAAGATTTTGTGCTATCGGATGAGATCTTAGAATTAATAAAGCAAAACGATGAATTATATATTCAAGATCTCTCCTTATATGATGCTGTACTAGAAAAAGGTAAGGCTGCTGATGTTGTACCTACTGCTAATAATAATTTTCAAAATGAGTCTATAGCGGCCTATCGCGAGGAACCAGAGGGGGAATTAGACCCTAAAGTTGATGCTGACAATAGCCTTCCTCCTTCTATTAATAGCAATGCATCAACTCAAACGGAAGTCAATTTACAACACACTGAAACTCAAACAGAAGTTGCTTCACAACAAATCGAAACTAAAACGGAAGTCAATTTACAGCACACTGGAACTCAGACAGAATTTGCTTCACAACAAATGGATGAATTGATTTTAAATAATCAGATGCTGTCCGAGAAAAACGTTGAATTGAAGCAAGAAATGTCAAATTTGAAAAAAGAAGCTGTTGAATTGAAGCAAGAAATAGAAGCAGGGTTGCAAGTGATAAATAAAAAGCACCATGAATTAATACAAGAAAATCAGCGACTACAGGAGAAACTAGAAACAACCCAAGCAGAAGCTAATCAAACAATTGTAAAGTTAGAGAAGCAGAATAGCAATTTACAAGACAGGTTTGAAAAAGAGGAGCAAAAAAACACGGAATTGCAAACTGAACTGGCACAAAAAAATGAAGAATTAGCAGGTGTGTTAAAAGAGCTACAAGGGAAAGCACAAGAACTTAAAGGTGTATATGAAGAAAAAAGAAAGCTAAAGGAAGAGCTGAAAATTGTTAATGCAGGAAAGAAGAATTTGGAAAAAGAGCTAAATCAAGCACGAGAAGATGCGGAACAGATAATGGTTGAACGACGCCAGCAGAAAGAGCGCTTGAAAGATCAGCTAAGAGAATTAGATCAGGAATATAAGGTACAAGTAGAAATTGAGCAAAAGATTAAAGAATCAGATAGGCAGGATAGCGATTTACAAGATACACTTGGAGAAGAGAGACTAAAACTCAACATTGAAGAACTAGAAAACGAGTACGAGGAATTTCCAGGAGATAAGGTGCTTACACTTGAACTCACTAAAGATGAAGATAAAGTCGAAGAGTTAAGAAACGAGCTAGAGCGTGAGAAAGAAAAGTGTAAACAATTATTAGAAGAAGAAAATGAATGGGGTGATGAATTGGTAGGAATGCTTGATGGACTGGAAGAAAAAATTCGTGCTGATGAACAAAGGAGCTCCAACAATCAATTAACGGGAGAAATTTCTAATGAGTCTGGTAATGCTCCACGACAGAAGAAAAGGTTATCCAAATCTTCAAGCGTTGATAATGAGTCTTATGTTCCACTGAGAGAGAAGACAACATTACTCAGATCTTTAAGCGTTGATAGTGGACTTGATAGCGATGAAGAAAATTGTGATAATGATTTATCTTTTAACATAAGTCCTATAAGTTCTATTGAGAAGGTGGCAGAGAGTAGAAACGTAGGTAGGGTATCATTGTGAAGATGGTTGGGGTTAAGTTGCAACTTAAGTGGGGCGCAAAAGGTCTTTTGTGTTGATAATAATTTAAAATCTATAGTAGACTAAAAAAGATTATTAAATTATAATATAACATATGATAAAAGACGAGAAATCGAAAACAATTTTTGAAGTGGAAGGGGCAGTAACTGCTTTACTACCTGCAGCAGAATTTAGAGTGAAACTGGACAATGAACATGAGATTATCTGTCATGTATCAGGGAAAGTGAGAAGAAGTAAAATACGCATCATTATAGGGGATAGGGTGTTAGTTGAGATGAGCATTTACGATAGGAATGCGAGAAAGGGTAGGATCATTAGAAGGCTTAAAGGTACAAGTGACAGAACGATCTCTAAATAATCTTATTCTTGCTTCATCATCGAAAAGGCGTATAGCTTTACTAAAACAAATAAACATTGAGCCAGGTTTAATTTTGCCAGCAGATATAGATGAAGCCCCTTTAAAAAAGGAACTTCCGAAGGATTACTCAATCCGTATGGCAAAAAGTAAAGCTGAGAAAATACAAAGTTTAAATCCAAATTATTTTGTGCTTGGTGTTGATACAGTTGTTGCTTGTGGTAGAAGGATATTGCTCAAAGCTGAAAACGTTGAGCAAGCAGAAAAATGTATCCGCTTGTTATCAGGAAGAAGGCATAGAGTATACACCAGTGTATGTCTATTAACTCCCGATCAATCTAAACAACATATCAGGACTGTGGTTACAATAGTGAAATTTAAACGTCTCAGTGAACAAGAAATTAAGTATTATTTAGCATCAGAAGAGTGGAAAAATAGAGCGGGGGGATGCAATATACAAGGCCTAGCTGGAGTGTTCGTATTGTTCTTACGCGGCTCCTACTCTTCCGTTATAGGGTTACCATTACATGAAACCTATTGTTTGCTAAGCAATTATTTTAACTTCAATTTAGGGAGTGTTAAATAAACTGTGTCAAACCGAAAAAAAAGTAATAAATTAATATAAAAAAATGGAGGTTTGACATGAGTCAAAAAATAGCAAACAGAACTACCGGATTGGTAGATTATAAAGAATTAGAAACAAATATCTTATCGTCTATACGAGAAGGAAGACCGTTGACAGGAAGAGATGGAGCATTAACACCATTTATAAAAAAGCTGCTGGAGGCAAGTCTAGAAGGTGAAATAGAAAACCACTTATTGGCTGAAAGCGAAGAGAATAACCGAAGAAATGGGAAAAATGGAAAGACTTTGCGAACAAGTGCTGGTTCATTTTAGCTGTTAACACCAAGAGATAGGGAGGGAAGCTTTGAACCACAAATAGTTAAAAAAAGGCAAACAAACTTACATCCCGAACTTGAAGCAAAGGTCCTAAGCACATTCGCAAGCGGCATGGGGTACAGAGATATAGCGTCGCATGTTGAAGAAATTTATGATCACAAAATATCAGCAGCAGAGATATCAAGTATCACTGACAAATTGCTACCAGTAATCAACGAATGGCGTAGTCGCCCGCTGCAGTCCGTGTATCCAATAGTGTTTATGGATGGAATGTTTTTTAAAGTCAAAGAGAATGGGCATTGTGTAAGTAAATGTATGTATAATATATTAGGTATAGATCAAAATGGTAGAAAAGAAGTATTGGGCTTTTATTTGGCTGAAAGCGAAGGAGCTAACTTCTGGTTGGGAGTGCTAAATGATCTCAAAGAAAGAGGAGTAGAAGATATCCTGATTGCCTGTGTAGATGGGCTAAAGAGCTTTCCTACAGCCATAAATAGTGTCTTTCCCAATGCAGAAGTGCAGCTATGTATAGTGCACCAAACAAGGAATTCGCTGAAATATGTATCCAGCAAAGATGTGAAAGTTTTCATGAATGATTTGAAAAAAATATATCGTGCTTCAAGTAAAGAAATTGCTGAAAATTACTTACTTGAGCTGGAAGAAAAATGGGGAGAAAAGTACCCATTGGTTGTAAAATCGTGGCAGAATAATTGGGAAAACTTATCCGGCTATTTCAAATATTCTGGGCCAGTGAGGAAGCTAATTTATACTACTAATCCTATTGAAGGACTGCACAGACAGATCAGAAAATTCACTAAAACCAAAGGTTCATTTACCAGTACAAATGCCTTGTACAAACAGGTATATTGTGCTATAAAAAAGGCAGAGCAAAAATGGACTATGGCTCTGCCTAACTGGGCTTTAACTATGTCTCAATTTGATATCTTCTTTCCCGGCAGATTGAAAATTGAGTTGAACTAAAATGTGGTTTGACACAGTTTATTTAACCATACGCGTCAAGTTAAGGAATGTAGAGAGCTTAAAGTAGATACCCTGGTCTTCCTATATCTGTCTT
>NZ_JBIXJM010000130.1:0-7302 GCF_044752445.1 Wolbachia endosymbiont of Drosophila barbarae
ATTTTGATTCATCATTCTCTTTGTGAAAAACATTCCAAACTTTCTCTCCACTTTTTCTGGGTAAGGTCAGATACTATAAACTATAAAAAAATTTCTCCGATAGTTCATATAGCAAGTAAATTCACAAAATGAAGACTATTATTTTTATTACAGGTGTATCTACGGTTGGAAAATCAAGTTTGGCTCATATATTAGGTTCAAAGCTTTTTATGCCTAGAAACTTTGCAATTCCACTAACTATAGCTAACCCAAGAAAGGTTTCCCTACGTCATATCGCCGCGGTATCTCAGCATAGATTCCGCTAACGAGTAGCGGAATGACGAATTTGTTGTTTTTCAAATTGTAGGTAAACCTAAGCCACTTTAGCTATACTTGTAGAGAAAAAAGAATAGATGATGATCCTAAATATTTAATAAATTTGACTACTGAGGAATTTCAAAAATCTCAATTTTTTACTAATTGTGATATGGTACATTCTATCTTCATATAGCTTTCCTCTTCATACCTCAACTAATGAAATCAGAAGCATCAACTCCCTTTGCAAGCAAGCAGCAATAACAGTGTTCATCATTAGAAATGCAATGGTCATTGGGCCAACGCCCCCGGGTACTGGGGTCATAGCTTTGGCTTTCCCTTTTATTCCTTCAAAGTCAACATCACCTACAAGCTTTCCTACGTTAACGCTATTTATGCCAACATCGATCACTATTGCACCTTTCTTTATCCAGTCTGCTTGAACAAAATTTGGCTTTCCGACTGCTGCAACTACTATATCCGCTTTAGAGCAATATTCAGCTAAATCCTTGCTTTGTGAATGCAAGATGGTGACAGTGCAGTTTTCTTGCAATAGCAGGTAAAACATTGGCTTGCCCACGATATTTGACCTACCAATTACCACTGCGTTTTTACCGGAAAGGTTCTCTTCAATTGACTTAATTAAATGCAAAGAACCTTTAGGAGTGCAAGGTATAAGGCAGTTTTTTTCACCTTTAACTAATTTGCCAACGTTTTCATCATGAAAGCCATCTACATCTTTTTCAACACTTACTGTGTTAATTACTCTGCTTGCACTAATATGATTTGGTAAAGGCAATTGCACTAAAATGCCATGCACAGATGGATCTTCATTTAATTCATTGATTTTTTCAATTAATTCATCTTCTGAAATATTATCAGGCAAAACAATGGTCTCAGAACTTATGCCTATTGATTCTGCTTTTTTCTGTTTGTTGCGAACATAAACCTGACTTGCTGGATTGCTGCCCACGAGAATTACTTTCAGGCAAGGAAAAATGTTATACTCTCTCTTTAAAATATCAATTTTTTGTGATAGCCTCTCACATAGGTCGTTTGCTATTTTTTTACCATCAATAATAATTGTCACTTCCTTGCCACTCCTTAAAGTCGGGTAATTTGATATCAAATAAATCCAATACTTTGCCAACAGAATGATTAATAATATCATCCAACAATTTCGGTTTAATATAAAAAGCAGGCACTGGTGGAGCAATAATTGCTCCCATCTCCGTTAATTTTAACATATTTTGTAAATGCCCAAGATGCAGTGGTGACTCTCGCACCATAAGAACTAACTTTCTTCTTTCTTTTAGCGTTACATCTGCAGCCCTTGTCAATAGATTGGAAGTAACACCTGATGCGATTTCAGACATTGTCTTCATAGAGCATGGTGCTACAATCATCCCTGAGGTTTTAAATGAGCCGCTTGCTATTTTTTCTCCAATCTTTTCTTCAGAATAGTAAAAATCTGCAAGTGATGTAATATCTTCAAGTTTTTCTTTAATCTCGTGAGCTAAAGTTATTTTCCCAGCACGACTTATCACTAAATGAGTTTCATAATCGACGTCTTTCAACGCTTCTAAAATACGCACACCGTAAATAGAACCAGATGCTCCACTTATTCCAATTACAATTCTGCTATTCACTTAACTCTTCTTCGTAGCTCATTCCCAATGCACGTTTATAGGTATCAAGCAATATTTCTTGTTCCTCTCTGTCATCATCATCCATCTTCCTCAGCCTAATAATTTGTTTCATCACTTTTATATCCCAACCTTCATCTGCGGCTTTTGCATATACATCACGAATGTGATCTTGCACATCCCTCTTTTCTTGTTCAAGTTTTTCGATTCTCTCTATGTAACCCTTCAACTCTTCAGCCGTTATTTTTACTGTATCTTCCATGAAACTCCACTAATTAATTGCTGCCACTAATATTACCAGTTTTTACTTGCACTTCAACAACAGTAATAATATTTTTATCTTTTTTTAAAATCTTAAAGCGAAAACCATACATGGAAAACTCCTCGCCTTCGTCAGGAATGCGCTCTATTTCATTCACAATCATACCTGCTAGAGTTGTAGCTTCTTCATCAGGGAGATTCCAGTATAACTGCCTGTTAATGTCCCTAATAGTAGATTTTCCTTCTATGTGATACATATTATCAGATATTTTCTTTATAAAATTCTCCGTAATCAAATCATGTTCATCCGAAATTTCTCCAACTATTTCTTCCAGTATATCCTCAAGAGTTACAATTCCCTGCAGTGCTCCATACTCATCAATAACAAATGCAAGGTGTTTCCTGTTCTTACGGAAGTTGTGAAGTTGCACGCTGAGCGGTGTACTTTCTGGTATGAACCAAGGCCTTGACATAACTTGGGTAATGTCAACTTCTTCCGCTTTATTATTCTTTTCACGCAAAGCATTTATTAGAGCTTTCACGTGAATTACACCTACAATGTTATCTGGTTCCTTCTGCCATAAAGGTACTCTACTGTGACTGCTGGTTAAAATCTCTCTTATTAACTCTTCTTTATTCCGATCTATATCAAGAGAAAATAGGTTTCTTCTATGGGTCATAATTTGTGATATCTCTGTCTCAGCCAAATCAAGTATGCTGCTTAGCATATCTAAATCCTGTTGCAACATAGTTCCTTCACTGCGGTGAAGAGTAATCATATTACGCATTGCATCCGCTGCAGATATCACTTCCTTATCTTTATGCAGCCCACATAATTTTAGGATGAGGTTAACAATAAATTGAATACCTAGTGTCAATGGAGAAAAAATCTTTACAAAAAACAATACAAAATAAGCAGAAAATGATGCAAATTTTTCAGGATTTTGAATAGCATAAGTTTTTGGTAGAACTTCGCAGAACAATAAAATACAAAATGTCATTATAATTGTTGATAGGAGAATGCCCTCATTTCCAAAAAGATTGATAAATATTGCTGTAAATAAAGCAGAGCAAGTAATATTAATAATTGTATTGCCGAGCAATACCGTTCCTATTGTCAATTCTTTCCTATTTAATAAGCGATCTATTACCCTGGCTTTTTTGTTACCGTCTAGCTTTAGCTTATTAACTCGAGAACGGCTAATTGAGGTTAAGCCTATTTCTGCTCCTGAGAACAAAAACGATAAAACTAACAAAACAAAAATTGCTGATGATACTAAGACCAATAACCAATCCATTAAAGTACGATGTTATTGTGATAAAAAATAAAATTAATTTTACATGTTATGAGAGGCATTTGCAAGCCTGAATTTATATTGCCGAATTTTATATACCTTTAATCTTAAAAAACAAATCATAAAGCATATTACACGCTGCGTTCACATGCTCATCCTCAATGATAAGTGGTGGGGTTACCCTTACTACTTTGTTGTTTAAAACCCTAGTTATTATTAAACCTTTATCAAGAGATCGACTAATAATTTTATCAGCTACAAGAGTTGCTAGTTCTATTCCCATTAGTAACCCTTCTCCACGAACTTCTAAAATCATCTCAGGAAATTCTTTAGCTAAAAGCAACAGCTTTTCTTTTAAATATTTACTAATTCTTTTAACATGATCAAAAAAGTCTTCTTTTAGCATTATATCGAGCACTGCATTACCAACAGTCATGGCAAGTGGATTGCCACCATAGGTTGATCCATGAGTTCCTGGAGTAATTGCTTCTGCTATATAATCTTTCACTAAACATGCAGCTACAGGAAAACCGTTACCCATAGCCTTCGCACAGGTTAGCATATCAGGTTCAATGCCGACATTTTGATAATGAAATAAAGAACCGATGCGTCCATATCCGCACTGCACTTCATCAAAGCACAAAATTATTCCTTGAGCTTTTGTTATTTCCCTTACTTTTTGAAGATATTCTACGTCTAGTGGATATACTCCACCTTCGCTTTGTATGGGCTCTAAAAATACAGCAGCTATTTCATTGTTGATTTTTTCTTCTAATGCTTTAATGTCATTTCTTGGCACTTTATCAAAACCAGAAAGGAGCGGAGCAAAACCTTCGCGTGATTTTTCATTGCCTCCAGCAGAAATTGCAGCAATACTGCGGCCATGAAAGCCTCCTTCAATTGTAATAATACGATTACGTTTTGCTTGCCCTTTTGAATAAAAGTAACGACGAATAAACTTAATTGCAGCTTCTGTTGCTTCAAGCCCACTTGAGCAGAAAAAAACTTTATCTGCAAAAGTCAGGGTTGTTAAACGCTCGGCAAGCCTTTCTTGCTCGGGAATAGTGAAAATGTTAGAGCAGTGCCATAATGAGCTCGATTGCTCTTTCAGCTTATCTGTAATGTATGGATGACAATGCCCTAAAGAAGTTGTAGAAATACCTGCAGCAAAATCTAAATATTTTTTACCATCTTTATCAAAAAGATATGCCCCTTCTCCCCTGACTATAGGAGTGTCAAGTCTATTATACGCATTAACAACATGATCCATTTTATAAGTATTGTGGTATTATCTATACTATACCTGAAATGAATCCATTAACACAAAGCTTTTCCTTTAACCTCTTATGCTACTTCAACTAAAAATTTGGCTAATGCAAACCTTTTTTGTCATTCTATAGCTAAAGTGACTTGGTTTTACCAACACTTATTAGCCATTGTAAAAGTTTTTGTTTCTATTGAATGATAGTTGTAGCCTATGCAAGAAGTTTATTGACTTTGAGCGCACTTTAGCCTATACAATTTTAATATCTTAAACTACTGGACATGCCCGATCTAAAGACAATGATGTTAAATTTTGGACCTCAGCACCCAGCTGCACATGGAGTGTTGCGTCTTGTTTTAGAGATGGATGGTGAAGTGATCGAGAGGGCAGATCCCCATATTGGGCTTTTGCACCGCGGTACTGAAAAATTAATAGAACATAAAACGTATCTTCAAGCTTTGCCTTATTTTGATCGCCTTGATTACGTATCACCAATGTCACAAGAGCATGCATATTCACTTTGTGTGGAGAAATTGTTGCAATGTGAAGTGCCAATTAGGGCAAAGTATTTACGTGTCTTGTTTTGTGAACTGACGAGAATACTAAATCATTTACTGAACGTTTCTTCTCAAGCACTTGATGTTGGAGCAATGACCCCTCTTTTATGGCTCTTTGAAGAAAGAGAAAAAATACTGGAATTTTACGAAAGAGCTTCAGGTGCAAGGTTTCACGCAGCTTACATCAGGCCAGGTGGAATTGCAGCAGATGTTCCAGAAGATTTGATTGAGGATATTGCAAAGTTTATAGAGCAATTTCCAAAATATATAGACGATGTTGATGAACTTTTAACAGAAAATAGGATATGGAAGCAACGCACTGTAGGAATTAGTGAAATATCAATTAAACAGGCACTTGATTGGGGCTTTAGTGGCCCAATGTTGCGCGCTGCTGGGCTTGCTTGGGATTTGCGAAAAAGCCAGCCATATGAGATATATGATCAACTAGATTTTGATATACCGATCGGCCAAAATGGCGACTGTTATGACCGTTATCTAGTTAGAATGGCAGAGATTAGGCAATCTATCAGTTTGGTGAAGCAGTGCATAGAGAAAATGCCTGAAGGGCAAATAAAAACTGAAGATAGAAAAATTTCTCCACCGTCAAGAGTAGAGATGAAAAAATCTATGGAAGCTCTGATTCACCATTTTAAGCTCTATTCAGAAGGATATCACGTACCAGAAGGTGAGGCTTACGCAGTTGTTGAGGCACCAAAAGGTGAGTTTGGAGTGTATATAGTTTCAGATGGTACCAATAGACCTTATAGGTGCCGAATAAGAGCACCTGGCTTTGCGCATTTACAAGCCTTAGACTTTATGGCAAAAGGACACATGCTTGCTGACGTTGCAGCAATTATTGGCTCACTCGATATAGTTTTTGGTGAGATTGATAGGTAATCATTGGTACCCGTTCAGGCAATGGCGTCATGCAAGTAGCTGACACATAACTGTACGAACATTTGTTTGCAAAGGCAGTATGTTAAGTGTTATAGCCGATTTTGCCTCAAACACAAAGGCAGTGCCTTGACTACTTGGATCCAGAAAAATTGATTGTGTACTATATAACATTTTTGATCAAAAGCGTAACCGTTCACTGTTAGACTGCATTCTGTGATTTTTAGCAAAACATGATCTTTCATTTGAGCTTCCTTCAATTTAAAATAAATACAGAAAATTGCTGCCTATAGCTAAATTGACTTAGATTTCCAACAATCGTCATCCCGCTACTTGTTAGCGGCTAAGAGATACCGCGGCGGCATAGCTATCTTCAAAAATATGGTTGAATAATTGTGTGTATAATTATTAATATTTTTAAACACTTTGGCTATGGCTTTATCTAAGTTTCTCGACCCTAAGCTGGATTTAACCTTCAAAAAAATATGTAGGGTCAAGAACTGGTGCGCCTACTTTAGGGTTTGGTGGCTGATCCATTGTTTTCACAATAGGCCTCAATCCAAATTCCCATGTTAACGTTTCCAGCTCCCGCCTCGTCAAACGCAGCATCCGCACTACGCTTTCCTAGCAGATTCTTTACCAAAGTTTATAACATATTGTGCTGGTGATGCTTTCGGTTTGTAATACCTTATTCTGTAGTCTGAATATAGACCCAGCGTTTTGTATATCCATTCGCTACTCCACTTCTTCCAACCAAACCCTCTCTTCACTTTCAGCTAATAAGTGATTTTCTATTTCACCTTCCAAACTTGCCTCCAGCAGCTTTTTTATAAATGGTGTAAATGCTCCATCCCTTCCTGTTAATGGTCTGCCTTCCCTTATTGATGACAGTATATTTGCTTCCAGTTCTTTGTAATCTACCAAACCGGTAGTTCTGTTTACTACTTTCTGACTCATTGTCAAACCTCCATTTTTTTTATATCAATTTATTACTTTTTTTTTGGTTTGACACACTTTTTTGAACCATACGCGTCAAGTTAAGGAAAAGTGTAAGTAAAGTTGATAGAGTGAAGGAAAATAATAAGGTATAA
>NZ_JBIXJM010000131.1:0-4707 GCF_044752445.1 Wolbachia endosymbiont of Drosophila barbarae
TCAACCTCCTTATCATCTTCTATCCTTATCTTATCACATCCGGACTTCTATGAAAAGAGCTATATCTGTTGGATTTGGGTTTTTTGTATTTTTGCTATTTCTACAAGTTGGTTTCTACGAGATAATTTTTGTTTCAAGCAATCAATATTACCATTACTAACTGTTAAAGGAGTAACACGCATATCTGTATTATTAATATAACGTGAGATGATACTGCAGTCTATTTTATCAGTTTTTGTAGTAATACCAAGGCTTTTAGCATAGTCTCTCCCACCTTGGTTGAATGACGTACACCTCAAAACCATTGCTTAGTAAAGTATAGGCACATAATTTTTCGTATCCACCAGTTGCCTCAAGACCAATTTTGGTTACATTATGCAAACGTAAAAAGTCCAGCATTTCATCAATGGATTGTACATTGTTTTCAAATATTTTATAATGCTCAAGTGGGTGAATGTGGAGATCTAATTTACTTTTGCTAACATCAATGTCAGCAATAATGTTTGATGAATTCATAATTCCTCCGTAATAATAACATATACTGCATTTTCCAGCCTTATATACGAGCCTAAAAGCTCAATCAGTTGTTCGGAACTTTCAGTATAATAAACCAGAGAAGAGAACCTTGCTGAACAACGATTCTTATAATCAAGGGGCGTGACGATTCCTCTTCTCTGTGTGTCTTTAATCTCACTACTTTGATATTTATAAAGACTTGTTCTTAACATATAAGGGAAGTGTCCTCTAGGTGAGATTGTGGAGCATTCGTTGCAGCATTTGGCTGTTCAATTACGCTAGTTGATTCTTTAGGTATACTATTTCCTTCAAAATTTCCATCTTTTTATTATGTTCTCTTTAGCATTTTGAGAGTGAATTATTCTAGTTTTGATATTTAAACGTTTTGTATCTGCTGTAATGATTTCACTTCCAGTTTGCTATTCTTTACATATTGAATTGCAAGCACTAACGCTTTACTTCCGGAAGCTGTGGTGCTGTAAGCTATATTTTGCAAAATAGCAGTTCTCCTGATATCTTTGCTGTCTGAGACTGACTTTACACCTTTTGAAGTATTAATCACTAGATTTATTTTTCCATCTTTGAGCATATCAACTATGTGGGGTCTGCCTTCTCTTACTTTATTTACAGCTTGTGCAGCAATGCCGTTATTGTTCAGATACGAAGCTGTGCCTTTGGTGGCATATATTTCAAAACTCAGTTCTTTCAACATTCGTGCAACTGGTAATATATACTTTTTATCATCATCTTTTACTGAAACCAGAGCTGTTCCTTCTGTTGGTAACTTGTATCCTGCAGCCATGTGCGTTTTTGCAAGTGCAGCTTCAAATGATGAGTCAATTCCCATCACTTCTCCTGTTGATTTCATTTCAGGACCAAGTAAAGTATCAACTCCTGCAAAGCGGGTAAATGGAAAAACAGCAGCTTTAACTGCAAAATGATTGAAAGGCTTGTTTTCCTGATTCAATTTTTTACCCAAAATAACTTGAGTGGCAAGCTTTGCAATAGGAATATTGATTACCTTGGAAATAAAAGGAACGGTTCTACTAGCTCGTAAATTTACTTCAAGTATGTATACATCACTAGACCTCTTGCATAACTCGATTTCTGAAGGCAATTTTGTCGTCAAAGCTTGTCTGCGCTCCTCAAATACATTCGAGTATTCTGTGGTGCTCATCTGCACTTTTCCTAAAAATTTCTCATCACAAACAGGTTCTGCAAGAGGTCTATTCTCTTGAACAGCAAACTGAATGTTTATCAGACCTTTCACTTCTAGTGCAAGAGCTATTCTTTCAGTTTGGAGCTCGATCTCTTTTATTACTTCGTCACTCAATGTATTTGTCGGTATTGAGCATGTTGAATCACCAGAGTGGATACCAGCTTCTTCAATATGCTCCATGACCCCTGCAATGAAAACTTTTTCCCCATCACATACAGCATCAACGTCAACCTCAACTGCATTGACTAAAAATTTATCAAGAAGCAGCGAACCATGCTCAAAGATTTTAGTTTGATCTAAGACGTACTCTTTAAAGCTCTGAGTATCGTGTCTAATCGACATAGACTGACCGCCGAGGACATATGATGGCCTAACTACTAGTGGAAACCCCACCTTTTCTGCGTTGGTTAACGCTTCTTCTACTGAATGGCAGATAGAATTTTCAGGTTGTTTTAAATTAAGTTGCAAAGCAAGGTTTTTAAACCTCATGCGATCTTCTGCAAGGTCAATAGAATCAAACGAAGTTCCCAAAATTTTGAAACCTCTCTCGTTAAGCACTTTGGCTAACTTTAAAGGTGTTTGACCACCTATTTGAACTATTACACCAACCAGTGTGCCATTTTCTTGCTCTTTACTTAGTATTTCAAGCACATCCTCTGCAATGAGTGGTGCAAAATATAAACGATCAGCGGTATCGTAGTCAGTTGAGACAGTTTCGGGATTACAGTTGATCATTATTGTTTCATACCCCATTTCTTTGGCGGCAGAAGCTGCATGTACGCATGCATAATCAAACTCAATACCTTGACCAATGCGATTTGGACCACTTCCTAAAATGACAACCTTTTCTCGGTCAGAAATATTCGCCTCACATTCCGTTTTATTTTCAACATCACCCTCATAGCAGCCATACATATAAGCAGTGCTCGATTCAAATTCAGCTGCACAGGTGTCTACGCGTTTATAAACTTGTTTAATGCCAAATTTTTTTCTTATTTCTTCGATTTGTTTTACTCGATCTCCAGCGTATAACGCTGGCTGGATCCCAGTGTCACGCACTGGGATGACATTAGAGGGTACTGGAATGACAGAGGTAGGTCTATTACTTAACTTTGCCAATCTTGCATCTGAAAATCCCATTTTTTTCATCTCTAACATTTCATATGCAGTCTCAGGAAGGCCGTTTTCCTTGATTTCTTGTTCAGCCAAGATGATTTGCTGTATATTTTGCAGAAACCATAAGTCATATCCTGTAATCGAATTTATTTCTTCTATGCTAATTCCGTGGCGCATTGCGTCAGCAGCAATCAGTAATCTGTTTGGTAGCAATTTTGCTAATTGAGATTTTACGTGATCAATATCAATGTTCTCAGGAAATACTTCATCAAGTCCTGTAAGATCAGTTTCAAGTGAACGAAAAGCTTTCTGCAGTGACTCATTAAAAGTGCGGCCTATAGACATCACTTCTCCCACTGATTTCATGGAAGTTGATAATTCACAATTCGTCCCCTTAAATTTCTCAAACTCAAATCGAGGGATTTTAGTGACGATATAATCAATCACTGGTTCGAATGCTGCTGGTATTATTGGAGCGCAGTCGTTACGTATTTCATCGAGCGAATAGCCAATAGCAAGTTTAGTTACAACTTTTGCAATAGGATAGCCTGTTGCTTTCGAAGCAAGTGCAGAAGAGCGAGAAACTCTTGGATTCATTTCAATTACAACGAGGCTTCCATCTTCTTTAGGATTCACTGCAAACTGAACATTTGCACCACCGGCACTAACATCAATTTCTCTCAGCACTGCTATAGATGCATTTCTCATCTGTTGGTATTCTACGTCACGCAGAGTCAAAGCAGGAGCAACAGTTATGCTATCCCCAGTGTGCACTCCCATCGGATCAACATTTTCTATCGAACAGACTATTATGCAGTTATCTTTACAATCGCGGATAACTTCCATTTCATATTCTTTCCAGCCGATAATTGATTCATCTATCTGAACTTCATTTATTGGCGAAATTTTAAGAGCACTTTCTGCAATGTTAAAAAACTCCTCTTTATTATATGCTATGCCACTACCTGCGCCACCAAGAGTGAATGATGAACGAATGATTGCTGGTAATCCAACGTAATCCAAAGCCTTTTTTATTTGTTCTTGATTTTTTATAATGATACTTTTGGGGTATTTCAGTCCTATTCTATCCATGGACTGGCGGAATAACTCTCTATCCTCTGCTTTTTTTATTGCTTCTCTATTTACCCCTATTAATTCTACGTTGTATTTGTCTAACACTCCATCATCTGCAAGTTTTATTGCACAATTGAGCGCTGTTTGCCCGCCCATTGTTGGCAATATTGCGTCTGGCCTCTCCTTAATTATAATTTTCTCTATGATTTCAGGCAGTACCGGCTCAATATACGTCGCATCAGAAAACTCAGGATCTGTCATTATAGTTGCGGGGTTGGAGTTAACCAAAATGACTTTATAACCTTCGCTTTTTAATACTTTACAGCTTTGCGTTCCGGAATAATCAAACTCGCATGCCTGACCTATAACTATTGGGCCTGCTCCTATTACTAATATAGATTCTATATCTGTGCGTTTCGGCATAATTACAATAACGGTCTCTATTCAAGTAATGTTACCAATCTTTCCTGTATATGTGAATTTTTATTAAACCTATTAGCTAATTACTTTTAGGCTTGACGCATAACTGTACGAACATTGCAATTTGCGTGGCAGATTCCAGTGCTTGACACACAGCTGTACAAACATTCATTTTTGAAGTTATAGCTCTTTTCATAGAAGTCCGGATGTGATAAGATAAGGATAGAAGATGATAAGGAGGTTGAGTGCCAGCAGCATATAGTTATGACTTAAGGAAAAAAGCAATGGAAGCGCTAGACGAAGGAGAAAGCAGAGAAACAGTGGCAGCAAGATTTAAAATTGGACGAACTACTTTATGGGAG
>NZ_JBIXJM010000132.1:0-4128 GCF_044752445.1 Wolbachia endosymbiont of Drosophila barbarae
TTTTCCAAGAGGAGCTACTATATCTATAGCACGCATGCTTAAGCCTTTTTTATCATCACCATTATTACACTCAAGTACTATGCTTTCCTCAGGATAAAGAGGAAGCAAATTATCAAAATGGACGTACTTTCTTAATTCACTTACTTCAGTAGAGTTTATACTTTGAACCTTAGTTAAAGTAAAATATCTCTCTTTATCACCAGGTGGCCTTATTTCTCCATATGCCATATCTCCTGTACGTAAATTAAACTTCTTTATTTGCCCGTTAGAAATATAAACATCATCGGTACTTGGGGCATAATTTGCACTTGCTGAACGTAAGAAACCAAAACCATCAGGCAATATTTCCACTATTCCACTCCCTGTGGTTATGCCTCCTTCTTCACTCATTTTTTTCATTAAGCTGAATATTATTTCCTGCTTTAGCATTCTACCATTGCTTTTACCGTTAGTTGAAATTTTTCTTTCTTCAGCTAACTCTAACAATTCTTCTGCTGTTTTCTCTTTTAATTCCCTCAGATCTAATGTTTTTCTGTTTTTCTCAGTACCTTCATTGACCATCTGTTTTACTGTATCGTTATTGTAAATTTGCTCACTTTTTTCAGGTTGAGCTGTAACCTTTCCTTTTGCCAAAACATCTTCATTGATTGTTGTCATAATCCTCCAAAAATTTTAATTGATGCTTACTAACCTAAAATGTGACTATAAGATAATAAATTAGGCTGAGTTAGTTTCAGTGCGTATTAAGCTTAATTATCATTAAACCCCGTACTTTACTTACATTATACTAATAAACACTAGCAAGTCAAGTTAATTTAATGTTAACAAAACACAAAAATTTGAGGATTTTCAATAGCTATTCTTTATATTTTTTTAACCTTTCTTGCTTCTCCTCTTCTACTTTTGCTTTTTCCACTTCTGCTTCTAAATTTTCTTGACTACATAAGCCGAGTAGTACAGGATCTTGGGGTTTTATATTTTGCATGTTATGATGAGATCCATCTTTTACCTGCTCAACTGTGTAATTTGTTGTACTAATTAATTTAGCTATAACGTTATTGTCCAAGATAGGAAATTTTTTTACTAAATAATAAATCGCATCAGGTTTATCTCTACGTCTTGCCGTAGAGGCAAAGCCAAGAATGCTACCAATCGCTTTACTCCTTTTTTTTATATTTTTTATAATCAAATTTGGTACACGATTTGGATTTTTTTTGCAATCATCGATTTCTTTTTCAGTAATTATTCCAGAAATAATAGGGTTATATTTTTCTACTTCTATTTCCTCATCAGCTATGTCTTGTACTTCTTCAAGGGCCAATCTGCAACATTGTGCTATTTGATTAAAAGTTAAACCAGTGTTGTCTACTAACCAAGCAGCTATTTGCACTAGAAACTGTTTATTTCTATCGTTATTGCCCTTAGAAGATTCCATTGACATCAAAAAAGCATCTCCCATTTAAAGTATCCCTTACTGTTATACAGAGCTAAAATATAAACTATTAAAACTAAAAAAGCATTAATTTTGTCATTCAATAACTTTTTGTTTGTCACTTCCCACCTCTTAAGTTAATTAAATGCGCTTACCTTTAAGCATATTTCAAACAAAATATTTCCCCTTCCTAAGGTATAGTATAACTCAGTTAAACATATGTTCCTATTTAAGATTAGAGAGTTAAATTTTAAGTTAATATATTATATATATTATCTAATAAAGCAACAGGTTTACAAGTATTAAATTATCACTATTCTATAATTAACCATTAATTAACTGAGTTTAAAATGAATGTTAAAAATTTTTTCACTAAAATAACCGTTGTCCTTTTAGCTTGCTTGTTAATCTTTGTGGGAGTTGGCAACCTTTTATCAGGTGATGATGAAAAAGAAGAGGTAGCTAGGGTTGGAAAAGAAGTTATAACGTCAGATGAGTATAAGTCGCTATATCAAAATTATGGAAAACAAATTTCTGGATCTGATGCGAGTAGAGAACAAGTAAAAAAGCTGAAATATGATTTGCTTAACGCACTTATAGAGCAAAAACTATTGTTTAACCTAACTAGTGAGCTGGGGTTGACAGTTGGAGAAGAATCTATAAAAAACCATATTAAAAACACCAAATACTTTCAAAATGATAAAGGTGAATTTGACAAAAATAAATTCTATGAAACGCTAAATGACCTGCATATGACAGAGAAAGAGTATATAGCAAAGCTAGAGAAAGTCCTGCCTGCAATGATGTTCATGACTTCATTATTTAAAGATAATTATCCAGTAACTTTTGGCGAGAAAATTGATGAGCAGATATACAAAAGTCGCTACCAAACTAGAGTAGTTGATATTGTTAAAATAACTGAAGATGCAGTTACAAACATTCCTGAACCAGATGATCAAGCCTTACTTGATTTGTACGAAAGAAATAAATCCCATTTTTATTATCCTGAGTATCGAACTGCGCAATATATTTCCCTAGGCCAAAAGTATTTTGAAGATCAAATCAAGATCTCAGATGAAGAAGTTGATGGTATAATAGAACAACAAGAACTTAAAAATCAAAGAGATATATTCAATGCAATATTTTCTACCAAAGAAGAAGCTGAGACAGCAAGAAGAGCATTTGAGGAGGGTAAAACAAGCTTTGAACAGATAGTAGAAGAGTTTGGCAAAGCAAAACTTGAGGAAACTAGAGTAAATAATATAACTAAGGATTTTTTACCAGAAGACGTGAGAGAGAAGGTATTTGCTCTTAAAGTAGGTGAAGTAAGTGAAGTTTTAGCAAGCAGTTTTGGTTGGCACATAGTAAAAGTGGAAAGTGCGCATCAAATCTCTGATGAAGACTTAGTTGATTTAAAAAAAGACATAAAGTCAGTTCTAACTAACCAAAAGTCTTTTGAAAGAGTCAATGATTTCATAAACCAAGTGAACTATAAGATATACAATGGTTCAGAAATTGAAGAAATATTGAGTGAATATAATTTACCTATACAAACTATTGGTCCAGTAGATGCGAGTGGAAAAGATCAAAGCGGTAATAACGTAGGAGATTCTGGTGATTTGATTTCTTTCATTTTTTCGCGAGAAAAGGATCAGAAAGGTTATTTTAAGGGCGTTGGGGACGCTGTTGTTAGTGTAAAAATCATCGATATCGTTCCACCTAAATCACAAAGTTTTGAAGAAGGCAGGGCATTAGCGGTAGAGCTTTGGCGTAGTGAGTTTATAAAAGAAAGAATGTTTAAATTCGGGCAAGAGGTTGCAGTTCAACTAAGAGAAAAAACAGATTTGGAAGAAATTCAAGGTGTGGAATTAGTTAAAGGTCAGCAGATGCACCGCAATAAAGTGGATCAACAAAACTACCCCTTTTCTTTTGTAGAAGAGATTTTCAATATGAAAACAACTGGTTCAGTGACAGATCCTATTCAATACAATAATGAAATTATAATAGGTGTTCTAAAAGAAATGCATTCATCAAATGGCAAATTAAACATGCTTGACACTGGAAAACGTGTGATGATATCGCTAAAAGAGCAATTAATTAGCTATCTGGAATCAAAGTATAAAGTCGAAGTTAATCACGCTATACTTGATGATATATAGTCAAAAATCTTATAAGTTGCTTCAAACGCATCCAGTGCCCAGACACACAACTGTACGAACATTGCGATTTGAGAGCAATCTTCACTAGAAAGGATGTCATCCCAGTCTGGAATGGCTTTGTTGCATCGCTCAAGTGAAAAGAACTGGCAGTTACTGACAAAATTCATTATAAATAGCCATTTAACTGTTGAAGAAAAAATATGCCACAAAAAATGAGAGTCAGTAACTGCCATGAATATAACAAATTTCTCCAAGAAAGAGGAAGCATTTTTTGTTATATCAATGACGCCATAGAAAATTGGTACGAGAATTGTCCAAAAATGCAGGGCGGCAACTATATTTATAGTGATAAAGTTGTGATTTTGGTGCATATAATCGTCAGTTTCTTTAGAATTGGTTTAAGACAAACAGTCGGGTTTATAAAAGGGTATTTGCAACAAATAGGAAGAGATTTGGCAGTTATCAGCTATTCACAAGCATCAAGAAGGTTTAAGAAACTTAATATTAAGATAAATGATTGCAGAATTGATAAAAATA
>NZ_JBIXJM010000133.1:0-1717 GCF_044752445.1 Wolbachia endosymbiont of Drosophila barbarae
CTCAACCTCCTTATCATCTTCTATCCTTATCTTATCACATCCGGACTTCTATGAAAAGAGCTATAACTTTGCAGTTAACTTCTACAGCGTTTCAAAGTATAGTTTTGGTAATACAGTAACTAAATATACATGAAAACCATTTTAGCTGTTGAAACAAGCTGCGACGAAACTGCAGTAGCGATTGTAAATAGTGACAAGCAAGTCCTTGCTCACGAAATTCTCTCCCAAGCAGAACACAAAAAACGTGGTGGGGTGATCCCTGAAATAGCTTCACGTGCTCATATGAAGCGTTTAAGTGGTCTAATAAAAAGCGCCGTGGAAAAATCTAACCTTAACTTTTGTGACCTCAATGCAATTGCAGCAACATCAGGACCAGGACTCATAGGTGGATTAATAGTTGGTACAATGATGGCTAAAGCAATTGCGCATGTAGCACAAAAACCGTTCATTGCAGTGAATCACTTAGAAGCGCATGCATTGGTTATTAGGTTACTGCATGAGGTAAAATTTCCATTTTTAGTCCTATTAATATCAGGTGGTCACTGTCAATTTTTAATTGCACAGGATGTAGGCAAATACGTTAAACTTGGAGAAACGCTTGATGACTCGCTGGGTGAAGCGTTCGATAAAATTGCTAAGATGCTGGGTTTAAGCTACCCAGGAGGCCCATTAATTGAAAAGTTGGCTAAAAAAGGCAATGGCACAAGATTCAAACTGCCAAGGGCAATGATAAAACGTTCTGGATGTAACTTTTCGTTTTCTGGAATTAAAACAGCAGTAAAAAACTTAGTGCAAGAACTGAAAATGAGCGAGCAAGATGTGTGTGATGTATGTGCTTCGTTTCAAGAGTGTATTAGTGACATACTGCTGGACAGGGTTAGTAATGCGATTATTATGGCCGAATCTTTAAATATCAAAATCAATGACTTTGTGATTACCGGCGGAGTTGCAGCAAATAATTTCTTGAGAGAAAAATTAAAACAACACATAAACTTAAACATATTTTTTCCTCCCAACAACCTATGTACAGATAATGCAATAATGGTTGGATGGGCAGGAATTGAAATGTTACAGAAAAGCTATATAGATTCTCTCAATTTTGCACCAAGACCTAAGTGGGAGTTAGAGAGTTATTAAAAGCTCTCAATTCTGAATTATAGCTAAAGTGACTTAGGTTCTCTAATTGCACATAAGTCAACAATAATTTTCACACAAATCAAAACAGCATATCTTCTCCATAATCCTTGGTAATTTTACATAAGTTAAAAGTAGCATATGGTTCTCTCCACGGTCTGAGATGACAATAAATTTGTTAAGCCGCATTATACTTGTTAGGCGGAAGTGGACGGCAACATGTTTACCACGAAGTCTAACTAAGTTCTTGCTTGTCCCTTCCATCGGCATTGCTATCTTTATTTTCAATAAAATTATTGTCCTATGCTCTTTTGATGTTTATTGATAATAAAATTCTGTTTTATCAACCAACATCCTATGCATAATTACAGCTAATTTTCTTGCTACTGCTACAATTGCTTTTTTCATTCCTTTTTTCTTCGCAACCCCAGTTTTTTAATTTAAATGTCCTCTTGGTAACTGTAAGCATTGTTTGTGCAGCTTCATATAACATACTTCTACATTCCGCTGGTCCCATCTTTGATATGCTGCCATGCCGATCAACTTCTCCAGAAGAATATTGCCTTGGTGTCAACCCTATATA
>NZ_JBIXJM010000134.1:0-3497 GCF_044752445.1 Wolbachia endosymbiont of Drosophila barbarae
TTCTTTGTCTTTTTTTCTGCTTGGTAAATTTCTTAAACATTTGCAGCATAGGTTAGTTGCAATTAAAAGCAGCTAAATCTTGCTTGTCAAGCGTTTAAAACATAAAAAACGCCAATATTTTAAAGCGGATAATAACCACGGGGCTTCTTTTGCCTTTTTTTTGTTTGGTAAATTTCTTAGTATTTATGGCTAAACGACAACCGTCATCCCGCTGCTTGTTAGCGGGATCTGAGATACCGCGAATGAATCGCGGTATGACGTAGATTGCTGTCATTCCAGTGTCAGCTACTTGAATGACACCCTCTTGGTATTCGTGTAGTTGCAAGCAGTATAGCTATAAATCACTCACAATCGATATGCTTGAATTATTCTCAGTAAATAAATCAAGCATAATGTTAGGTATTCTACCATCAACTATGTGAACAACTCCAGCATATTCCTCCGCCATTTTAACGTATGCCATAAGCCTTTCAATAAATTTTTCCCCTTTAATTTTCCCACAATCAATCGATGCATTCAAATTTTTAACAGATATCTTCCTGCCACCAATTTTATCTATTGCTTCATCTGTGTCACTCAAGATTATCATTTTAGATGCAGAAACTGCGATTGCGATTGCGCTTGCAGTGCTATCGGCATCAATATGATATGTTTCCCCATCTTTTCCATGACCAATTGGTGCAATAACTGGTATAAAATCTGATTCTTCAATAAAAAATAATATATCAGGATTGATTTCAGTGGGTCTACCGATGAACCCCATGTCTAATATCTTTTCGATATTATTTGATCTATCTTCTCTAAGCGTAGCGGTTATTTTTTCGGCTTTAATTAAGTTACCATCTTTTCCACATAATCCAATAGCTGAACCACCAGCAGAATTTATATGCTGAACAATTTTTTTATTAACTGAGCCACACAGTGCCATTTCAATGATTTTCATAGTGTCTCTGTCTGTAAGTCTGATACCATTCACAAATTTACTGTCCATACCCAGCACTTTTAACACCGAGTTAATTTCATATTCTCCGTCATGAATTATTACCGGATTTATACCAAGCTGCTTCAACAAGACAACATTATGCACAAAAGTGTTAAATAGTGTTTCATCTAAGATTATTGTACCACCGCATTTAATGACAAAAGTCTCGCCTACAAAGCTAGGTATATTAGATAGCACTTCAAATAATATTTCTGCTTTTTGTTCAAATGATACCTCACCCTTTAAGAATTCACTACTCTTCATTTTTTTATCTTGTAAACTTGAAAAACTCATCTCTTACCTTGGTTATTTTATGCTTAACACGGATGCTCATTTGATGAATTGACACATTCTCATTATTAATCCATCTTTGAATATCTTCTATAACAGCACCTAAGCTTTTTTGACTTACTTTATCTATTTTTGTTAGCACAACGTTAAAGTTAATGTTATTATATATTAACCAATAAATGAAGTCTTTGTCTATTTCTTTTAATCCTACCTTGCTATCTATCAACACAAACACTCTTCTTAGATTTCTTCTTTGAATTAGATAATACTCAATTAAGTTTAAATATTGTATAATTTCCTCCTTACCTGCATGAGAATAACCATACCCTGGTAGGTCAACAAGCCTGAACTTATCATTGTACATAGAGTAAAAATTTATTTGTCTAGTGCATCCAGGTTTAGAGGAAACTCTGGCAGCTTTTTTGCTGTTTATCAGTAAGTTAATCAGACTGGATTTTCCTACATTTGATCTACCAGCAAACGCAATCTCTGGAGCCGACTCATTTGGTAATGATTTTATGTCCGAAGCTCCAAATATGAAATTGCAGTTTGATGTTATCTGTTTTGCCATTATATTCAACTAGAAGGTAGTAGGTATATTATAGTGTTATTGCTTGATATAAGAAATTTTTTATTTCAGTATATATTACTTAGCTAGATCTGTGCTATATGGATATGGAAAATAATTTACAAGACTTAAAGAAAAAATTTAATGATATAGAGAGAAATTTGGAAAATCCTACCAATTTAAGTCAAAAAGAATTCATTACCCTTTCAAAGGAATACTCTGAGCTCAGGCCAATAATCAAGATAATTGACGAATATAACACGCTGAAAGAGGAAATTTCAGACTTAGAAGAAATAATGAAAGATGAAAACAGCGAAGGTGATATAAAAGAGTTAGCAAAAGAAGAATTCTTCGAAAAGCACAAGGTATTATTACCAAAAATAAAAGCAAAATTAAAGTTAGCATTATTGCCCAAAGATGAAGATGACTCAAGAAACGCAATATTAGAAATTAGAGCAGGTACAGGCGGAGAAGAAGCAGCATTATTTGCAGCAATGTTATTTCGTATGTATCAAAAATATGCAGAAAGAAGAAATTGGAAGTTCGAGCCAATAAGCATTTTTAATACAGGTATAGGTGGCTATAAGGAAGCTTCTGCACTCATTAATGGAACAGAAGTTTTTGCAAGGTTGAAATTTGAATCAGGGGTGCACAGAGTACAGAGAGTGCCAGAAACTGAATCCTCAGGAAGGTTGCATACCTCTGCCGCTACTGTTGCGATATTACCTGAAGTAGAAGAAGTTGACTTTAAAATAGAAGAAAAAGACTTACGAATAGATGTTTATAGATCCAGTGGTCCTGGAGGGCAATCAGTGAATACAACTGACAGCGCAGTAAGGGTCACCCACTTGCCAACAGGGATAGTTGTGATACAGCAAGATGAAAAATCGCAGCACAAAAATAAAGCTAAAGCGCTCAAAGTATTGAGGGCAAGGCTATACGAAATTGAAAGACAAAAAAAAGAAATGGAAAGGTCAACAATGAGGAAAAGTCAGATTGGCTCTGGTGATCGTTCCGAGCGCATAAGAACATATAATTTCCCACAATCAAGAATAACAGACCACAGAATTAATCTAACTTCACATCGGCTAGAGCAGATTATAAAAGAAGGCGAACTAGATGAATTTATTGAGGCATTAATCTCACGTAATGAAGCAGAAAGATTGGCAGGGGAAAGTTAGCAGCCTACAATGGAATATCTTTATTAATTACATAGGATCTTTTAAACGCAATAGATAGACAGTAAAAACAAGTTCTAGTACTATCGCGGATAAAACAAGAACAGCTACACTAATTGTTTGACCATTGTAAATGTAGCTTGTTAAGCCGATAAAAATAGCCATGATAAAAGCTCTAATGAACGAGACTGTAGAAGAAGCTGTGCCTTTAATTTCAGGGAAAACATTTATTGATGCATTAAAAATCACTGGCTGGAAAATTGCACAACCGATAGAAAAAATAATCATAGACAGTGTTATAGCTCTTTCCATAAAAGTCCGGATGTGATAGGATAAGGGTAGATGATGATAAGGAGGTTGAATGCCAGCAGCATATAGTTATGATTTAAGAAAAAAAGCAATGGAAGCGCTAGACGAAGGAGAAAGCAGAGAAACAGTGGCAGCAAGATTTAAGATTGGACGAACTACTTTATGGGAG
>NZ_JBIXJM010000135.1:0-7546 GCF_044752445.1 Wolbachia endosymbiont of Drosophila barbarae
AAACGCCAACTTAAAAAATGGATAGTGAATAACTAGCTACCCTAGGGTTTCTTTTGCCTTTTTTTCTGTTAAGTAAATTTCTTAACGTTTATAATTTAGATTAGTTGCGGTTTAAAAGTAGCTGAATCGCGGTTATTAAACGTTTAGAATAAAAAAACGCCATACTTGAAAGTATAATGTAAGTAATTAGCCAACCACGGGGCTTCTTTTGCCTTTTTCTCCGCTTGGTAAATTTCTTAATGTTTATACGGAAGGTGTCATTCCAGCGCGTGACGCTGGAATCCCAAAAAAAGGATGATGTCATCCGAGTAGCTGACACTGGGATGACAAAAAAAGGAGCACTGAGATGACATCATAGGGGCGCTGGCCTGACAATCGTCATTCCGCTACGTGTTAGCGGGATCTAGAGATACCGTGACGGTATGACAAGGGAGAACAGTTGTATTCCTGCACAATTTATTCTCATGACAAAAACGTCTTAACTTTCTCTCTACTTTTTCTGGGTAAGGTCAATTTTGTGAAAAAATGGATTGAATTATAGGCAGATTTGGCTATTATTTGTAATACATGGGTATTAGGTAAAATGTTTAAATTTGATCCTTTATTATTAGCTCGAATTCAGTTTGCCTTCACAATAGGCTTTCACATTATATTTCCTGCTTTCACGATCGGGCTTGCAAGTTTTCTAGCCTTTTTGGAATGGTGTTGGCTTAAGACTGGTGATACACGTTTCCGTGATGTTTATAAATTCTGGATCAAGATTTTTGCCGTTGCTTTTGGCATGGGAGTGGTATCTGGAGTTGTAATGTCATATCAACTTGGTACCAATTGGTCGATTTTTTCTGACCGCATAGCCAATGTTCTCGGCCCTCTATTTTCCTTTGAGGTTTTAACAGCCTTTTTTCTGGAGGCATCTTTTTTGAGTATTATGCTATTTGGATGGAATAGAGTAAGTTCTCGTATGCACTTTGCTTCTACTTGTATTGTTGCAGTGGGAACGCTTATTTCAGCTTTTTGGATTATTGCGGCCAACAGTTGGATGCAAACACCCGCTGGATTCACGATTGGTGAGAATGGCCTCCTATATCCAACCAATTGGTTAGAGATTATTTTTAATCCTTCTTTCCCTTATCGCTTCATTCATATGGTAACAGCAGCCTATCTTACAACAGCTTTTGTGGTTGGTGGTGTAGGAGCATTTTATCTTTGGAGAAAACGACATGCTCCTCAAGCAAGAATTATGCTTGGTATGGCAACCATTATGGTAGCTTTAGCTGCACCATTTCAGCTGTTCATGGGAGATAGGCATGGATTAAATACACTAAAGCATCAACCTGCTAAGATTGCTGCAATGGAAGGTATATGGGAAACCGAAAAAGGGGCTGGCTTACTTTTATTTGCTTATCCGGATCAGCAAAATGAAATTAATCACTACGAGATAAAAATTCCTAATCTTGCCAGCTTGATCTTAACACATGATTTTTTAGGAGAAGTAAAAGGATTAAAGGAATGGAAAAAAGAAGATAGACCACCTGTAGTATGGGTATTCTGGTCCTTCCGTATAATGGTTGGAGTTGGAATTTTAATGATCATAATTGGGTCAGTAAGTGTTATACAGTATCTTCGTGGCAAATTATTCCAAAGTTGTTTCTTACATGGATGGTGGATATCAATGATGCCGTCTGGGTTCATAGCGTTACTTGCAGGTTGGTTTACTACTGAAATTGGCCGTCAACCTTACACTGTATATGGAATTATGCGCACAATTGAATCATTTTCATCTGCGATTACCGGTCCTCAGGTTGCATGGTCTTTGATTGCATTTATCGTTATGTATACCCTTATATTTGGAGCAGGTAGTTACTATATTCTGAAACTTATATACAAAGGAATTCCTGTCATTAAAGAAGAAGAGCAATTTTATAAACACGGTATTGGAGCTTCAGTGATTGATGCTGGTACATCTGGAAAGGACAACAATCATGTTTGATTTTTCTTCCTTAATTAATTTACCCCTAATCTGGGGATTACTAATTGCCATAGCTGTTTTACTGTATATTTTAATGGATGGGTTTGATTTAGGTATTGGTATTTTACTTCCTTTTGCACCGTCAGATAAATGCCGTGATCACATGATAAGCTCAATTGCACCATTTTGGGATGGAAACGAAACATGGTTGGTATTGGGTGGTGGAGGGTTGTTTGCTGCTTTTCCTCTTGCATATTCAATATTAATGCCTGCTTTTTATATTCCAATCATTATTATGCTGCTTGGCCTTATAGTGCGCGGAGTATCCTTTGAGTTTCGTTTTAAGGCAGAAGGAAAATACAGGCGATTATGGGATTATGCCTTTCATTTTGGGTCACTTGGTGCTGCATTTTGCCAAGGCATGATTTTAGGTGCATTTATACATGGTGTAGAAGTAAACGGACGCAACTTTTCTGGTGGCCAATTTGATTGGGCAAGTGCTTTTAGTGTAATGACAGGCATTGCTGTGATATTTGGATATGCACTTTTAGGTTCTACATGGCTCATAATGAAGACAGAAAATATAACACAAGAATGGGCACGCAAGGTTGCTTCTTATACGCTTGGTTTTGTAGGTATTTTCATGGGACTAGTGAGTGTAGTGACACCATTTTTAAATGAACGTATTAAAAACTTTTGGTTTAGCATGCCAAGTTTTTATTATTTATTTTCTATTCCATTACTCACATCTTGGCTATTTTTCATGCTGTGGTTTGATCTTCAGAATACTAAACGGGAGTACCGTCCATTCTTTCTCAGTATTGCTATTTTTTTTATGGGATATTTAGGTTTAGGAATTAGTATCTACCCATGGATTATACCTTTTCAATATACCATTCTGGATGCAGCCGCTTCTGGGCCAAGTTTATCTTTAATGCTCATTGTTATAATACCGCTTTTACCAATCATTTTAACTTACACTGGTTATTGCTATTATGTCTTTCGTGGAAAATCAAATTATGAACACACATATTAAGGAGTTAGTGACCTTATGGTTAAAACGTTACCCTTAAATCAAGCAGTCGTTCAGGCAATGGCGTCAACTTAAGAACCTTCATTAGCAAACCCTCCTATGGATTTTCTGAAAAGTTTTTGAGTATATTGTATTTTTAATTTGTAGAATAAGTTTTTTTCCTTTTTGCATGCTAACCAAAAAGGGTTCTGTCATCCTTCTTGTCATATAAGTAGCT
This sequence comes from Wolbachia endosymbiont of Drosophila barbarae, assembly GCF_044752445.1. Classification (NCBI taxonomy): domain Bacteria; kingdom Pseudomonadati; phylum Pseudomonadota; class Alphaproteobacteria; order Rickettsiales; family Anaplasmataceae; genus Wolbachia; species Wolbachia endosymbiont of Drosophila barbarae. Next base: position 3,220 of record NZ_JBIXJM010000135.1, read on the forward strand.
TGACGCGGGCATTCAGTTTTCTTTATAATTTTCTTTGTGAAAGAACAAAAATGCTTATTTGTAACCATAGCTGGCTTACCAAATGCTGGGAAGTCTACATTAATTAACAGCATCATAGGCAAGAAAATTGCAATTGTCACCCCTAAAGTGCAAACAACAAGGACGCAAATAAGGGGTGTTGCAACATGCAACAACACACAAATTGTCTTTACTGACTCCCCAGGAATTTTCTCAGCAGAAACAAAACTTGAAAAAGCTTTAGTCAAATCTGCATGGTCGGCAGTTAAGGATAGTGACATCACTTTATTGCTTGTTGATGTAAGCAATTATTTGAAAAATATAGAAAGAATTAAGACTATATTTATGCGGCTGCAGCGCACAAAAGGCAGATGCATTTTGGTTATCAATAAAACTGATTTGGTAAAAAGGCCTGAATTAAAGATGGCGCATGAGCATCTGAATTTGCTTTATAAATTTGAAAAGGTTTTTATGATATCAGCATTAAAGAATGATGGACTTTCTGATTTGATGAATTACTTATCTGAAGTTGCATCGGTGAGCCCCTGGTTTTATGAAGAAGATCAAATAACCGATTCCTCGACAAATTTTTTATCAGCAGAAATTACGAGAGAAAAATTATTCTTGAACTTGCGTGAAGAATTGCCATACTCTACAGCTGTTATAACTGAACAATTTGAGGAAAAAAAAGATAAGAGTTTAGTCATCAAACAGATCATATTTGTGTTGAAAGATAGTCATAAAAAAATAGTACTAGGAAAAGATGGCAGTAATATTAAAAAAATTAATATCGAAGCGCGTGCTGAACTAGAAAAATTATTTGAGTGCAAGGTACACCTCTTTTTATTTGTGAAAGTGCGACCTTGGATCGACCGTCCGGAGGAGTATATAGGCAATGCTTAATTCTTTGTTGGTATTTGATATTGAAACTATACCAAATGTAAATTCCTGCAAAAATTTACTCAATATTAGTGATGATAGTAGTGTAGAAGAGAAGAGGGATGCATTAACAAAATATCATCTTGAAATAACAAACGGGCAAAACTCTTTTCTGCGTCAGCCTTTTCACCTTGTTGTAGTTATTAGTTTTTTACTTTGCAATATAAGCTACCAGAGTGGTTATGAGGTGTTCACACTGCAAGAAATAAGATCTGGAGGCACACTAAATTCCAGTGAAAAGGAGCTAGTGAAAGGATTTTTTAACTACATATCAGAGAAAAAGCCAAGATTAGTTTCGTTCAACGGACGCACTTTTGATATACCAGTGCTGAAGTATCGTGCTATGGTCCATGGCATTCAAGCAGAATATTTTCATAAAGCTGGCGATAAGTGGAATAGTTACAATCAGAGATATAGCAGTGATTGGCATTGTGATTTGCTTGAATCCCTCTCTGATTTTGGAGCTTCTGCGAGAGTAAAAATGAACGAAGTTTGTGCAGCATTTAATCTTCCTGGTAAGATTGGAGTTGATGGGTCACAAGTTATGGACTTATACGATAGCGGCAAGATACAAGAGATTCGAGATTATTGTGAAACAGATGTAATTAACACTTATTTGATTTACTTAAGGTTCATGCATCATCAGGGAAGGATTACTACTGAAAGCTACAACAAAAGTGTGGAAGAGCTGCTTTTAGAGTGCGAAAAAAAAGAATACCTAAAGAAATTTAAAGAAGAATGGGAAAGAACTTGTGGTGGAAAAATTTTACTTCCATAGAATAAATAGTCGAGTTATAATGCACTAACAAGCGAACCTCTGTACTAAATTTTGGTTAATATACACGTTGAGCATATTAAGAAAGTTGCTTTTAAGGTATTGCATTTTACTTTTATTTTCGTTATAAGGTTGCTTTAAGTTGAATTTTCAACATTTTTATACTATTTACATTTAAGATATGATTTCGAAATTTTTTGGGGGCACTTCATGAAAAAGTCTATGTATACTAGAATTGCTCTAGTTTCTTTATTAACTTTATGTTCTTTCAGCAGTTTTGCAGCTGACTTTCCTGATGAGAGTATGAAGGAAATAAAAAAGCAAGAGAGCACAAAAACTTCTGGAAAAACAGAAGTTATGAAAACATCAAATAAAAAACTGAAAGAAAAGATGGACAGAATATGTAATGCTGATCCAAGAAAAAAAGCTGAAGAGCTTAAGAAAAAGGAAGAGATGAGATTAGCAGCCGAGCAGAAGAAAAAAGAGGAGATCAGGCTAGCAAATGAGAAAAAAGCAAAGCTTATAGAGGATTCAAAAGCGAAAGCTCTAAACGCTAAGAATTCTAATATAGAAAAAGGTAAAGTTTCAAAAACTAAGAATGCTAAAGTTGAAGCTAAAGATGTAAAGAAGGATATAAAAGTTGTTAACAAAAATACAGAGGAAAAAGGTAAGGCAAGTCCTGTTGTTTCAGTTGGTGGAGTTGATATTATCGATACCAATCAAGGGCAAAGTAATTTAAGAATAACTTTTGGTGGTGTTGTTGATGCTCAAGGTTATGGCAAAGCTGGACCAAGTGGCGCAGATTATAAACGTTATAACGTTATGCCAAACAGATCTACAGAGTATTATAATGCCACTCCAGATATAACAAAAGGAGCAAATCCAATATTCTATGAAGGAATAGGAAATATTGGTGATTACAGCAACGATATGGGTATGATTGCTGATGCAATATTGCACCTCAGAGCAGAAAATAAGAATGAAGATTTAGGTCTTCTTTATGGTGCTGACGTGCAGTTTCATGTTCCAGTGACCGAAGGTAAGGGAACTTCACAGGGTGTTTATGCTGCAAAAGGCAGAAGTGCGCATGTGTTTGTTAACTCAAAATATGGTGACGTGAAGCTTGGTTACCAATTTGGTCCTGAGGCTCTGATGAGGCTTGATGCAACAAGAATTGCGACTGTTGACGGAGCTGCAGATAGTAACTGGTTCAGAAAAGTGAACTTAGAAGGAAGCGCTGCTAGCTTTCCATTTTATGTAACACCACGTCTTTACACTGAAAGTTTTTCGAGTGAAAGTGAAAAATTCTCTTTCCGTATGGCAGGGAAATATAACAAAGGCGTTATGACTACACTGCCATTTAGAGTTGCTTACTACTCACCAAATTATATGGGCGCAAGATTTGGTATCAGCTACTCACCTCGTTATGATAGTGGTTTGTTTACTGTAAAAGAAACAGTTTCAGAAGATAAAGGCGGTAAGATAGAACATAAGGAAACGATAAAGCATGTCGGCCCAGACTATGAGCACATAGTAAGTGCTGGTGCATCATATGAATATGACTTTGATAAACATAACATAAAAGTTAAAACTTCTGCAGTTGGTGAATATGGCTTTCCAAAGCAACCAAGTAAAGATAAGCATCTTTATAAGGAATTTGTGGAGTATAATGACCTGATGGGTGTTAATTTTGGTGTAAGCGCTGATTATAAGATTAATGAAGATCAAGGCGTAAAGTTTGCTGCCTCTTTTGCATACTTGGGCAAATCTGGTCAACCGAAGGGTATTAAAAAATTAATTGGTGATACCTATACGGAAATTGATAGTAAAGATGCTACTGATGGCAAAAGAGTGGAAGGGCTGAAAGCTCAATTTGGTAAAGATAGTATAGATACCATGTATTGGACTGTAGGAGCTGGGTATCAACATGAGAATATCTACACAAGTTTAACGTATTTTGGCAGCAGAATGAATGACAAAGATATGCTTCATGATGGTGCACTTGGCGTTCAATATGATCTGTCTCCTGCATGCAGTAAGAACAAATTTGTTCCTTACGCAGCTCTCCATTATTTTATGACTAACGAAACAGGTAAGCTGAAAGATGAGTCTGATGCTGATGTACCTTCTAACCAAGGAATTCTCCTTCTTACTGGTGTGAAGTTTTCTTTCTAACCAGCAAGAATACACCACAGTTAACTGTGGTGTATTCTTGTCTGTTAGTGTTTATTTGTCGATCAAATAAACATATGGTGTCCTCTCTCCTGTCATCCCAGTGCGTGACACACAACTGTACGAACATTGTGATTTGAGGACACTCCACCAAGAAGGATGTCATCCCAGTGCTCAGACACTGGGATCCAGCTTTCCATGCAACTTCATCAAAAGCGTTTATTCAGCATAAGATCAGCCACTTTTTATGCTCACCAAATCAGTTTGCTTACTTACAAGCAAAATTTCCTGGATTCCAGTGTCAAGCACTGGAATGACACCCTATGGTCACCGGAATAACGCTTTATGGCTACTTATACCAATTCTCATTATTAGTGAATCAAATAAGCGATATTGTAGAGTTATTTAATTGTGGAGTGAGAA
>NZ_JBIXJM010000136.1:0-3846 GCF_044752445.1 Wolbachia endosymbiont of Drosophila barbarae
TTTGATAAAGACATAAGGTGCACATAGTGCAAAAAATTAAACATGAGACGCCAGATACGTGAGTTTTTTTATCATTTAATCTGTACAGAGAAGATAAATAAATAGCTTCATTTTCATGATAAGGGGGCTGGCGGAGTTTGTCAAGTAAGTTTTTTCGTTTCTAACGGTTGTTGCCAAAAACTATACAAGAAGTCTTTTAAGATCAATCACTTATCTTCAAGGCTTGAATAAAAGCATTCTGTGGAATATTTACGTTCCCTATAGAATGTAACCTTTTTTTACCTTTCTTTTGCTTTTCAAGTAGTTTCATTCTTCGCGTTACATCTCCACCATAGAGTTTAGCTGTTACATCTTTTCTGTATGGGTTAATCGTTTCTCTGGCAATAATTTTTCCGCCCACTGCCGCTTGAATCGCGATTTTATATTGCTGACGTGGTATTAGATCCTTCAAGCGTGCGCATATTTCACGCCCTCTTTTTTCTGCCCTACTTTTGTGAACGATACAAGCCAGTGCATCTACGGGCTCTCCATTAATTAAAAAGCTTAATTTATCTATTTGGCTTACCAGATAGCTGGAAATTTCCCAATCCAAACTTGCATATCCTTTGGAAATTGATTTTAATCGATCATAAAAGTCAAAAACAACTTCAGACAGTGGTAATTTATATCTTAACAATGCTGTTGTTGTGTTACCAATGTAAGATAAATCCTCCTGTTCTCCCCTCCTTTCTTCACATAGAGATAGAATCTCTCCCAAGTATTGGTCAGGGACCATTATGGTTGCGGTAATCCATGGTTCTTCCACAATTTCAATTTTCGTTGGATCTGGCATATCACTTGGGTTATGAATATTCAAAACTTCACCACTTCGTGTTGTAACCCTATATATAACACTCGGTGCAGTTGCTGTTAGGTCTAAATCAAATTCTCTCTCGAGCCTTTCTTGAATAACTTCAAGATGCAACATTCCCAAAAAACCACAACGAAATCCATAGCCTAATGCATTTGAAGTTTCAGCTTCGAAGGTAAAACTTGCATCATTTAAATGTAACTTTTCTAGAGCTTCTCTTAGATATTTAAAATCATCCGTTTTATGAGGAAAAATGCTACAAAATACCACAGGATGAACTTCTTTAAATCCAGGAAGTGCTTCACTACAAGGTCTCTTTTCCTCAGTGATAGTGTCTCCTACCTTGCAGTCTGCTACTTCCTTCATTGAAGCAGTTATAAAACCAACTTCACCCGCTGAAAGTTCACCCGTCATCACTTTTTTAGGGGTGAAAATACCGATATTATCTATCTGGTATGTAGCATTATTAGACATCATAACAATTCTCATGCCTTTTTTTAGCACTCCATTTTTAACTCGCACTAAAATTACTACTCCTAAGTAAGTGTCATACCAACTATCAACCAAAATTGCTTGCAATGGAGCATTTACATCACCTTGAGGAGCTGGAAGTTTTGCTACTATTGCTTCCAGTACATCTTTTATTCCAAGTCCAGTTTTTGCTGATATTAAAACTGACTCACTTGCATCAATACCGATTATTTCCTCAACCTGGAGTTTTACCTTTTCTGGATCTGCAGCAGGAAGATCAACTTTATTGAGCACAACTATTATTTCATGGTTGTTGTCAATAGCTTTATATACATTTGCAAGGGTTTGTGCTTCAACGCCCTGGCTACTATCTACCACTAAAAGTGAACCTTCACATGCGGCTAAGCTTCGGCTTACCTCGTAAGAAAAGTCAACGTGACCTGGGGTGTCCATGAGATTTAGGCAATATTGATTACCGTCGTTTGCCGTATAATTGAGTTTTACCGTCTGTGCCTTAATTGTAATCCCACGTTCGCGTTCTATATCCATTGAATCGAGTATTTGATTGATCATTTCTCTTGCTTCAAGGCCGTTACATTCCTCTATTAAACGGTCAGCAAGCGTTGACTTACCGTGGTCTATATGCGCTATTATTGCAAAATTTCTTATGTTGTTCATTTATGGCTATTTTACTTAAGTAGAAACATTTTACATTTTAAGTGTTGTGAGGGCAATCCTTTATTAAGAGACTATTTACTCCTTCAACATAGACGACACTTTTTTCGAGCAGGAAATCACTTTATTAACCATATAGTTTTCATGATTATTATCTATTTTAGGCAACTCATATAGATAATTTACCATCATCCCGGCTGACTGACTAATACCCTTTTCAGAAGTATCCGCCATCCAGTTTAATTGTTTTATTGATGCGCCATTGCTTAAATGAAAATGCGCCACCGGGTCATAAGTATTTCCATTACTATTATTCACTTTTAGTAAATAATATGCACATAGTTTAAGCATGTATTGTTTAGTTTCATTTGTACATTCAACATTAGTTTTTAATTGCTCTGCACTTTCTAAAATTTCTGCACTAGATTGTTTTATATTTAGTTTGCCCAATAAAGTGACATCTTGGTTTAGATTGTTTTTTAGCCATTTCGTAAAGCCAGGTATTGGAGAAAGAGTTGCATATGTTTTTATACTTTTAAACTCCTGTGATAGCTTTTCTACAACCCTTTTGATCAAAAAATTACCAAGGCTGATTCCAGATAACCCTGCTTGAGTATTTGATATTGAATAGAATATAGCAGTGCTTGCATTACTCGGATCATTTGAAGGTACTGACTCATCTAAAAGGTGTTGAATGCTATCTGCAATCTTATCCACCAATGCAACCTCTACAAAAATTAGAGGTTCGTTTGGTATCTTGTAATGAAAAAAAGCAAAACAGAGACGATCAGAATCTAGTCTGTTTTTTAGGTCGCCCCAAGAGGAAATTTTATGCACAGCCTCATATTTTATAAGTTTTTCTAACAATGATGCAGGTGAATCCCAGGTGATTTGACGAAGATCAAGTAGATCAACATCAACCCAAGTATAGAGTATATTTTTTAATTCGTTCTCTAGTGGATTCAAGCTTCTATGTTGGTTTTTTAGCTTAAGCACATCAGAACGCATATCAACAATAAACTTAAGGCATTCTGGTAAAGAAATAAATTGCTTTAATATTTTAGAACGCGGTGATTCAAGAATTTTTATTAAATCCTGTTCAAATTTATAGTTTAACTCGGGATCTTGGTTTTTCTTATACTCTCTAATTTTCTCATCTATTTCCGCTTTATTCGGATTAAATTTTTCTGCCAGGGTTTGTAGAAATTTTATTTTACCTTTCTCTGATAAGCTCAAGTACAGGTTACCAAGAGATACAGCGTTCTTACGTGCTGAAACCTCCCCTCCCTTTGGGTTTAAGCACTCATTCATCTTCAAGACTAAACTATCGATATCGCGACTGTTGCTTAAATCAGGACTGATGTTACCAATCCACGATCTTACAGCATCTGCCACTCCACCTAGTATTTTAAAAAAGCTTCTTACCGCTTTTTTATCTTCAACTTTCACTATATCAGTTTTTACCAATGATTCTTTTGTCATAGATTCCCTTTATTATACATGGCTAATGCAAGTCAGGGTCATACCGCTGCGATATCTCTAGATCCCGCTAACAAGCAGCGGGATGAAGAATTTGTCGTTTGTCAAATCGTCGGTAAACCCAAGTTATTTTAGCTACATATAGCTTAAGTTAAAGGAAAATTTTAGCTACATAGCAGGCACTATTACTAGATTATTAATAATTCAGTAATACAATAGACTTCTTGCACTACCTCCCAAGCCACAACTGTCATTCAGTAGAAACAAAAACTTTCTTGACAAACTCCACCAGCCCACTTATCATGAAACTGAAGCTATTGTATTTGCTTTCGCCAATCTGCAGATTAAAAGGTAAGGATTACTTAATGTAT
>NZ_JBIXJM010000136.1:3886-3982 GCF_044752445.1 Wolbachia endosymbiont of Drosophila barbarae
TATGTCTTTACAAAACTTCATCTACATCTAGATTTTTATCTAAATAAGCTGAACGCGCTTATAAAGCGTTACAAGACATCAAAAAATGCCAATACT
>NZ_JBIXJM010000137.1:0-14924 GCF_044752445.1 Wolbachia endosymbiont of Drosophila barbarae
CACAAAAACATCACGTTGATCCTTAAAAAAAGCCAACAAAAATTCTACTTCTTTCCTTATAATACCTAACCTGCTTCCTGAGACATGAAATAGCACTCTAGCGTAAGATGAAACTAAATTATTGTATTGGGTCTTTTTCATATTAAATCCAGTAAATCTAAATTAATTCAGCTACAAATCTTTCATTCTTCAATCCAAGCATTTTTTATATAAACAGGTCTTCTCTTTAAGGAAAGAAAATATAAATCATATCTGACTGAATAATCTAAAAAACTAAGGTTTTTACTTAAGAAATACTTAGAAGAATTTATAATAGACTGACATTGAAGATAAGATATCGGTATTTCTTTTCCAAGTAAACTTGCTTTAACTTCTATAAAAATCAGCTCCTTTTTTTTAGATACAATTAAGTCAATTTCACCGAACTTACAACGATAACGGCGTTTTATAACATTATACCATTTCAGTTTTAAATATACTAAAACTAATAACTCGCCAAAGTAACCTACAAAGTAGCGTAACCTACTTACCACAAGAAGAACAATTATGATAACAATTAACTTTGTGTAACTACTTTGCCTCCTTCTTTATTTTTACTATAAACCTTACCTCTTGCTGCAATATCCCTATCAACCAGTTCTATCACTGCCATTGAAGCGCAATCACCCTTTCGAGTGCTAAATTTTATTATTCTAGAATACCCACCTTTACGATCTTGATAACGGCTGGCTAAGACGTTTAATAACTTATCAACTGCTAACTTACTATTATGAAGGCGTGAAAGCAAAAGTCTTCTACCATGTAAAGTATTCTTATTCTTAGCAATTGTAATAAACTTTTCGACATATGGACGAAGTTCCTTAGCTTTTGGTAAAGTAGTTACAATCTGCTCATGGTTAATTAATGAGATAGATAGATTCTTTAACGTCGATAATCTATGTTCAGTACAACGAGATAGTTTACGTTTTTTTATTCCATGTTTCATATATCACCTAATCTTCATCAGTATGTTGTTTAGCCAACTCATCTATATCCTTAGGTGGCCATTTTAGCACATTCATACCCAAAGACAAGCCAAAATTAGTCAAAACTGCCTTAATCTCATTCAAAGACTTCCTGCCAAAATTAGCAGTTCTTAACATTTCACCTTCTGTCTTTTGCACAAGATCACCTATATAAGTGATGTTTTCGTTTTTCAGACAGTTATGAGACCTGACAGATAATTCCATTTCATCTACCTTACGCAATAAGACAGGGTCATAACCCAAATCTTTAGCACCACTAGACGAAGAAACCTGCGATTTTTTATAACTTACATCAGAACTAATAAAGGGCTGAAGTTGCTCCTGTAATATTCTTGCAGCAGAGTCAACAGCTTGACTCGGAGAAATTGTACCATCAGTTTCAATTGACAATATCAGCTTATCCTTATCAGTCACTTGGCCAACACGACTGTTCTCTACCCTGTACGAAACCCTGTTGACAGGGCTATACAAAGCATTAACTGGAATAAAACCAATTAAATCCTGTTCACTCATAAGCTTCAAAAGTTCGTTTTCTTTATACTTAATTACAGGAAGATAACCTTTTCCGCTAGCCACATATATGGTCATGTTAAGCTCTACATTTTGCCCCAGCGTACATATTAATAAATCCTTATTAACAATAGAGCATTGATCATCAGTTTCTATCATCCCAGCTAATACCTGGCAAGGCCCTTTAGCGTTTAAATTTAAGCATTTATTAGAAGCACCATTTAATTTACACCTTAACATGCCCATATTTAACACTATATCAGTTACATCTTCTCTCACCCCTTGAATTGAAGTAAACTCATGAGTTACACCTTCAATTTTTATTCCATAAACAGCACTACCTTTAAGAGAAGATAACATTACACGTCTTAATGCATTACCTAATGTTAAAGCAAAACCACTTTCCAACGGTTCTAGCACTATATCACTTTTTTCACTTGAATCATCTGATATTACCTTAACTGAACTAGGTTTAATCAATTTATCTAAATTGCTACAGAGAGACACATCATTATTATAATACATAAAACAACCTTTTCAAATATCCTATACTCTTCTTTTTTTTCTTAACCTGCACCCATTATGAGGAATTGCGGTTTTATCTGCAATTGAAGTCACAGTCAACCCACAGCTCTGAAGTGCTTTAACCGCAGCTTCAGTACCAAAGCCAGGACCACGAATTATTACAGAGACAACCTTCATACCAAATCTCTCTATTGCATTCTTCGCAGCAGCCTCCGCAGCCTTACCTGCAGCATAAGGTGTGGATTTTCTCGAACCTGAAAAACCACATGCACCCACAGAAGTTTGACATAGCGTATTACCATGAACATCAGTTACATTTACAAAAGTATTATTAAAAGTTGCACGAATATGGACAACACCAGTAATAAACTCCTTCTTACTCTTACTAACCGTTTTGACTTTTTTCATTAAAACTCACAATAATAATAAATTTTATTTTTTCCCAGCAATAGGCAACCGAGATCTACCTTTACGAGTCTTAGCATTAGTATGAGTCCTTTGCCCTCTCACAGGTAAACCTTTTCTATGTCTCACCCCTCTATAGCATCCCATTTCCACTAAAGATTTTATGTTCATAGCCACTTCTTTTCTGAGCTCACCTTCTATAACATAATTTTGTCTAATGAAACCGCTGATCTTTTCTATATCTTCATCTCGTAATTCTGAAACACGTTTGCGCTTATCAACTTCGCAAGCGTGACAAATTACATTCGCAGTAGCAATACCTATACCATATATATAAGTTAATGCAAAAGGAACACATTTCCTCACTGGAATATTTATGCCTGCAATACGTGCCACTGGTACCTCGATACTTTATTAATAACAACTCTTAATTTATACCATAAAACAACTCAGAGTCAAACCAAATTACAAGAAATTTTACTTTCAATCTCTTGCGTTACCTCATCAACACTCAAATTAGCGTCAATTGTTAATAATTTGCCTTTATAATACTCGCGTAAACCTTTCATTTGAAGGTGATATTCACTTATTCTCTTATTAATTGCAGACATATCAGCATCATCAATTCTTTTCTCTAACCTCGTACTTTTACATTTAGCACAAGTAGTACTCTTAAAAGAAGATACACTATATATGCTTTTACAGTCCAAACACGCGAGACGATTTTTTAACCTATCAATTGCAATATTATCGTCAAGCTGCAGCTCAACTACAATGTCAACATCCCTATTATATTTTTCTTGCAAAACTTGAGTCAAAAAATGAGCCTGGTTTAAATTTCTCGGAAAACCATCTAATAAGCAATTATCATCCACTAATGCAAGCTGGTCACGTAATAATCCACATATAATTTCATCTTGAATTAAATTACCAGATTCCACGGTACCCTTTATTTTTTTACCTAACTCACTACTGCTAGATATAATATTCCTTAATAAATCCCCTACTGAAATTAATTTTAAATTATATTTTGCTATTAACAAGCTTGACTGAGTACCTTTACCAGAACCTGGAGGACCAAAAATCGTAATGATCATCTTACTTTCCTCGTTTTAGACTCATATTTCTTTATCCAGTTGTCGTACCTATTTGAAAAAATATAAGATTGTATTTGCATAATAGTATCAGTAATAACGTTCACTATAATCAGTAAGCTCGTCCCACCAAAAATAAATGGTATATCATAATAATATCTCATAACTTCAGGTACAGTACATATGACTACCAAATACGCAGAGCCAATGAATGTCAACTTAAAAACTATATCTTGAAGGTAATCAGAAGTATGTTTCCCAGGCCTTCTACCAGGTATAAAACCACCATTTTTTTTAAGAAAATCTGCGTTTTCCTCTGGATTAAATATAAAATTGGTATAGAAAAAATTAAAAAATACTATCAGCACCAAATAGGCTACAATATATACTACTTTATTTGCCATAAAGTAATTCAAAATAAAATCAGAAAAAGCGTGCCCCTTATAGAAATTTGCAATTGAAATAGGTGTCAATAAAATTGCATTAGCAAAAATGGTTGGTACTACACCAGATAAATTAATCTTCAATGGAATATAAGTAAAATCGTCATTATGTAATCTTTTAAATTGCTTTTTAGGATGTTGAACAATAACCTTTCTATAAGAAGACTCTACAAAAATGACTAAGAGTAGCAGCAAAAAAAACAATACCAAAACAAAAAGGATAATAAATACCGATACGCTACCGTTTTTATTTAACGTTAACAAAGATGACAAAGCGCTGTGTAACTCTGATATTATACCCGTGAAAATGATTAATGAGATACCATTGCCTATACCGCTAGCGCTGATTCGTTCACCAAGCCATATTAAAAGCATAGTTCCACCTAAAAGGCTGAAAACACCTATTGTACGAAACATAACACCAGGTTCGATTACAACCAATACCCCTTCCCTATTCATCCCTTCCAATCCAACCAAAATTGGAATTGATTGAAATACACAAATTACTATGGTCAGATAGCGTATATAAGAATTCATCTTTCTACGGCCTGACTCTCCATCATTCTTAACTTCCTTCATTCCTTTAATCGCAGAAGAAAGTAACTGAATAATGATAGAAGCCATTATATATGGCATAACGTTCAATGCTAGAATTGTCATTCTAGCCAATGCACCACCAGAAAATAAATTAAATACTCCAAAAACGCCTGAGCCATCTTTGGGAAATATATCATTAATTACATCAAGATTAATTCCAGGAATAGGCACATAAGTACCCAAGCGATAGCAAATTAAAGCTATTAGCGTAAAAAATATACGCTTTAATAAATCGCCTTTATATAACAACGTAGGATCCAAGCTATTAAATGCTGATTTATTGCCCATGACTTACGATAGTATTTCCACACTACCACCAACTGAAGCTACAGATTTTTTTGCAGCTTCTGACGCAAAATCAACATGAAACACAAATTTTTCGCTCAACTTACCTTTATTAAGAAGTTTAATTTTATCCTTAATAGACTTTATAAAACCTAATTTATACAGCCTCTCCTTATCTATAACAGAGTCTTTCACTATTTTTTTAGCTTCCATTAAGCGCTGTATATCGCCAACATTAATTATAGAGTATATGCTCCTACGTATAGGCTGAAAACCTCTTTTAGGCAAACGAGTATATATAGACTGTTGTCCACCCTCAAAACCATTTATAGAAACTCCACTTCTAGCCTTCTGCCCTTTATGCCCTCTACCGGATGTTTTACCTTTACCACAACCGATACCTCTACCCAGCAACTTAGGCTTCTTTTTCTTAGATAATTTAGTAAATATAGAGTTTAATTTTACAGCATTATTCATACTTTACCTGTTTCCAACTATCTCGCTAATCTTTTTGCCTCTTTTGCTTGCTACCTGACGAGGAGATAACATACTATCAAAAGCCTTAAACACCGCACATATAACGTTATGAGGATTATTTGATCTAGTGGATTTAGCTACCACATCCTTTATACCTAACACCTCAAAAACTGATCTAATCGCTCCACCAGCAATAATACCTGTTCCGGCTCTTGCGGTTCTTAAAACTATCTCACCAGAACAAAATTTAGCTTTAATATCATGATGCAAAGTTCTACCTTCACGCAAGTACACTCTAATCATTGATTTCTTTGCAGCATTTACAGCTTTGACTCTTGCTTCAGCAACTTCTGCGTGCTTACCTATTCCACACCCTACCCTACCCTTCTCATCGCCAACAACAACCAAAATTGAAAATGAAAATCTTCTACCACCTTTGGTAACCGTTGTCACTCTTCGTACCGAAACTAAAAGCTCTGATAAATCATTATTATTTTGTAAATTCTTTATAGCCATATTCAAAACCTTCTAAAATTCAAATCCAGAACTTCTTAAAGCCTCAGCAAATTGAGAAACTAATCCTGTGTATTTATACGCTCCACGATCAAACGTAAGCTGCTGCTCTAATTTCATGCCAGACAGACGCTCAACCATTAAAGAAGAAACCTGTTTTATAGTTTCAGCGTTGACTTTCCCTTTACATACATCCTTAATTTTAGCATCCAAAGTAGAAGCTGAAGTGAGAGTTATTCCTTTTACATCATTAATTAACTGGACATAAAAATGCCTATTAGATTTAAATATGGATATACGTAAACGTTCAGCGCTCTTGTCAAGCTTCGCTCTATTACGTAACTTCCTTTTTTCAGAATTACTTAAAAAATTATACGATCTTTTCATTTTTATTACTTCTTTTTACTTACAACCTTACGCAGCATAAATTTGCCTTTTATTACAACACCCTTACCTTTATAAGGATCATATTTTCTAATTTTGCATATATCAGACGCCACCATATAGACCTTCTGCTTATCCATACCACTAACTACTAAGTGAGTTGGCTTTATGCACTTAATCTCAACATCTTTAGGCACTTTATATTTAACATTATGGCTATAACCAAGATATAAAGTCAAATACTTACCATCACACTCTGCCTTATATCCCACACCGTTAATCTCAAGATTAACAGAAAAACCATCAACCATGCCGTTAATGATATTATTAATATTACTCCTATACCTGCCCCACATAGGCTTTATTTTATCATAATTATCTTTATCTTGATCAACAGAAAGCAATAGCTGATTATCAATAATCTGACACACAACATCCCTGATCAAGCTAACTTCCTTTTCAGCCTTAGCACTCTTTATTAACATACTACCATTATTATATTCAACTGAAACACCAGCAGGAATATTGATAGGAGCAGCACCTATACGAGACATGAATTTCTCCTATTATTTAAAACACACGACACAAAACTTCTCCACCAACCTTTAACTTATGTGCATTATAATCAGTCATCACTCCTTTGGGTGTCGATATAATAAAAATACCAAGACCATTATATGCTTTAGAAATGTCCTTATACTTAGAATAACGACGACACCCAGGCTTTGACACCCTAACTATGTCACTAATTACAGGTAACTTCTCATAATACTTCAATTTTACAATGAAAGAAGGTAAATTACCTACAACTTGCTTTTCATAATCAAGGATATACCCTTCCTCTTTTAAAATCTCCAATATAGAAGAATTCATCTTAGAAAATAGTACCCTTGTTGCCCTATGCATTGCCAATTGAGCATTACGTATCCTTGTTAAAAAATCACCAATACTATCAGATAACGCCACAATATACTCCTTATATTATATTTACCAACTAGACTTTGTAACTCCTGGAACTTGCCCAAAAGAACATAAATCACGCAAAACAATTCTACATAAACCAAATTTTCTATATACTCCTCTTGGTCTCCCAGTTAAAGCACACCTATTTCTAATTTTGGTTTTAGAAGAATTTCTAGGCAATTTTTTAATTAATTTATTTTGAGCTGTAAACCTTTCTACAATAGACAAATTCTTATTATTTATTATAGATTTCAATTTTTCTCTTTTTTCTTTATATTGATCGCACAACTTTATTCTGCGAAGATTTCTTTCTATCATAGATTTTTTTGCCATATATTTCTCCTCTCAATTAATCAAAAAAAGGAAATTTAAGAGCCAGTAATAATTCCTTTGCTTCCTTATCACTAACTGCACTTGTTATAATATTAATATCCATACCTCTAATTTTACTTATTTTATCATAGTCTATTTCTAAAAACGAGATATGTTCCTTTATACCAAAGGAAAAATTACCATTACCGTCAAATTGCTTCACACTAAATCCTCTAAAATCTTTTTCCCTTGGCAAAGCAATATATATCAATCTTTCTAAAAACTCATACATTTTATCTCTACGCAAAGTTACTTTGCAACCTACTGTAGCACCTTTTCTGATCTTGAAGCCAGAAATAGATTTTTTTGCAAAAGTTGATAAAGGCTTCTGCCCAGCAATCAAATATAGGCTATCAAGTGGTTCATTTATTGCTTTACTATCTGTAGCAGCATCTCCAACGCCCATATTGATACACACCTTGACAAGTTTAGGCACTTGCATTATATTGCCGTAATTAAACTTATCCTTCAAGGACTTTACTATGCTATCTTTATACAATTCTTTAAACATATCAACCTAATCTATCACTTCTCCAGAAACTTTTGCAAAACGCACTTTTCTACCGTCTATAACCTTAAACCTCACTCTAGTTGGAGTTTTATATTTAGGGTCCAATGTTGCAACGTTGGATATATCAATAGCTAACTCTTTATTTAATATACCACCACTACTACCAGCTTTTGGTTTAGTATGTCTCTTATGCACATTCACTCCAGAAACAATTACTTTCTTTTTAGCATCACGTGCTATAACTTTGATTACCTTACCAATTTTTCCCTTATCTTTACCAGTTAAAACTATAACGTCGTCACCACTTTTTATTTTAGCACTCATTATAAAACCTCAACAGCTAATGACATTATCTTCATAAAAGAACCAGATGATAACTTTTTTACCGGACCAAACACCCGAGTGCCAAGTGGTTCACCTTGATCGTTAATCAAAACTACAGCATTGCTAGAAAAACGAATTACAGAACCATCAGATTTTCTAATAGGGCTTTTCACCCTCACCACAACTGCTCTATATACTTTTCCCTTCTCAACTTTCCCTCTTGGAGTAATAGATTTAGTAGATACAATAACTGTGTCACCTATAGATGCAGACTTTCTACCACCCAATAAACCAATACAAAGCACTGCACGCGCGCCAGAATTATCAGCTACTTCCAACAATGTATTTTTTTGAATCATATAAATATCCTATTCAATGTGAGCTATTAACAATAACCCATTTTTTAGTAGTAGAAATAGGCTTGTGTTCTTGTATTAAAACCTTGTCCCCTTCTTTACAACTATTATTCTCATCATGTGCTGTATACTTCTTGTATTTTTTTATAACCTTTTTATACAGCTCATCCTTATACACTTGTAATACCGAAACCTTTACAGTCTTATCACACTTAGCCTTAGTTACAGTACCACAAAAAACCTTTTTAGGCATTCTTTTCCTCTCTTCTTCTTTTATTTAATGTAGTTAAAATACGAGCTATGCTCTTTCTTATTAAGCTAAAACGCGAAATATTGTTGCACTGGCCCAGCTTCTTTTGAAAAACCAAATTAACAAACTCTTTTCTCAAATTCACAAGAATTTCATGCAATTCTTGCGAGGACCTCGATTCAATGTCAGCTATATCCATTGCAACTCCATTTAATTATGATTAGATACAAATTTACACTTCATAGGAAGCTTAGCAGTTGCCTTTTCAAGCGCCAATCTTGCTAAATGCATGGGAACATCACTGCTAATTTCAAACAACATTCTACCGGGCTTAGCTTTAAATACCCAAAACTCAACACTACCTTTCCCTTTACCCATACGCACATCCGCCGGCTTTTTACTAACAGGGGTATCAGGAAAAATTCTTATCCACACTTTACCAGAGCGTTTTAATGTTCTAGATATTACACGCCTTGCAGTTTCAATATGCTTAGATTGAATCCTACCTGCTTCCATAGCCTTTAGACCATAATCTCCAAAAGATAATGTGCTACCACCTTTCGTGTTACCCTTAATTCGTCCTTTAAATACTTTTTTATATTTACTTTTTTTAGGAATAAACATTTCAATATACCTAATTAGTTACCAATATAAACCCAGACCTTAACTCCTATGATGCCATATATAGTTTTTGCTTCAGCAAAAGCATAATCTATATTAGCACGTAAAGTATGCAAAGGCAAACGGCCTTCTTTATACCACTCAGTACGAGCTATCTCAGCTCCGCCAAGGCGCCCAGAACAACTTACTTTAATACCTCTAGCACCCATCCTCAAACAACTTTGAATAGCTTTTTTCATCGCTCTTCTAAATGAAACCCTTTTTTCTAACTGCTGTGCAATGCTGTTTGATATTAAAACTGCATCTATTTCAGACCTTTTAACCCCTACTACATTCACTTCCACATTATTTTTTACTTTTTCAGCTATCTTTTGCTTTATCTTCTCAATATCCGAGCCTTTCTTACCTATTATCACTCCAGGTCTAGAAGAATGTATTATTACAGATACCAAATCGATCGTACGCTCTATAATTACTTTAGAAACACCAGCATGCTTAAAAGATTCATTTATATAACTGCGAATAGATAAATCTTGATGCAACCCTTGTTTATAACCCTTCTCAGCATACCAAATAGATGACCAAGTATTAATTATTTTTAACCTAAATCCTTTAGGATTAACGTTTCCCATATTTTTGCACTTTCCTTATTAATTTTCTATTTTTATGAATCATATAATTTCCCCCAATTTTACAGTTATATTACTATAACGTTTACTAACTCTATTAGCTCTACCCATAGCTTTTGGACATACCCTACGCAAAGTAAGAGACTTACCTATTAAAATTTCTTTTATATATAAATTATCGATATCCAATCCATAATTTTGAGCATTAGCAATCGCAGAATTTAATACCTTCCTTATAAGACCTGCAGCTTTCTTTTCACAAAATCTTAATTGCACAGTGGCAAAAGAAACTTTTTTATTACGTACTAAACCAGCAACCAAATTCAATTTACGAGGAGTTGATTTTAAAACCCTAGAACCAGCTTTAACTATTACATCTCTGTTTTTCATATCAATTACCTTCTTGTCGCCTTTTTATCACCACTATGCCCAGTAAATTTACGAGTGGGTGAAAACTCACCAAACTTATGACCTATCATATTCTGATCACTAACATTCACAGGAATGTAATCCTTACCATTATAAACAGCAAACTTTAAACCTAAACAATTAGGAAGAATTACAGAAGCCCTGGAATGAACTTTTATAGCCATGTTAACAAACCCCTTGTTTAAAGCATTATTCACCGACTTTAATATAGAAGGATGACAAAAAGGAGGCTTCCATGGAGATCTACTCATAAACTAACCTTTCAATTGTTTTATATACTTATCACTAGATTTATTTCTCCTTCGAGTTTTCTTTCCTTTTGTTGCAACACCCCAAGGAGTAACAGGATGACGACCACCAGAGGTTTTTCCTTCCCCGCCTCCATGAGGATGGTCAACCGGATTCATTGCAACTCCACGTACAGTAGGTCTAATCCCAAGCCACCTACTTCTCCCAGCTTTACCCAACTTTCTATTCTTATGGTCAGGGTTAGATACTACACCAATAGTAGCCTTGCAAGAAGATAAAATCAACCTAATTTGACCAGACCTGAGTCGTAATAAAACATATTGGCCATCACGACCAACGATTTGTGCATAACAACCAGCAGCTCTAGCAATCGCAGCACCATTACCTGGCTTCAGCTCAACATTATGAACGAAAGAACCAACAGGTATATGCTTGAGTAGTAAACAATTCCCTGGCAAAATATCAGCATCATTCCCAGCTGTAACAACATCACCTGGCTTCATACCTTGAGGAGCTAATATATAAGACTTAATATCATCTTCCTTATATGATATTAACGCCAAAAACCCACTTCTATTTGGGTCATACTCTATTTTTTCAACTATACCTTGACCACTTCTATTACGCTTAAAATCTATCACTCTATACTTCTTTTTGTGACCACCACCCCTATGACGAGTTGTAATTCTACCATGATTATTTCTTCCACCACTGGACTTTTTACCGGATGTAAGAGACTTTTCTGGCTCATCTTTTGATAAACCAACTTTACTTACTAACACAGTCCCACGAGAAGACGGAGTAACAGGATTAAAAAACTTCATACCCATACTAAACGCTCATTATATCTAATTTTTGACCATCCATCAAAGAAAAATAAACTTTCTTTTTCTGTTTTTCACAACCAATCACACCCCTAAAACGCCTATATTTAGGCTTAATTCTAACAACATTTATAGAAGAAATTTTAACATCGAATAGAGACTCTATTGCCAACTTTATTTGACGCTTATTTACATTTACAAAAACATACAAAGAATATTTATTAAACTTCTCCCTCAAAAAAGAGGCCTTTTCTGTAATTATAGGAGATTTTATTATATTATTATATTTGATCATAACAATCTACCTTCAAGATGCTTTAAAGTATCCTTTGTCAACATCACGCATTCGTGATTCAATATATCAAAAACATTTAACCCAATAGGTTTGATTAAGTCTACATAGTGCAAGTTTTTAGCCGCACGCAACAAATCATCTCCATAATCACCAACTATCAAAAAGGAAGAAAATTTAAAATTTTTAATACATTTACACATTTCAGACGTTTTCTTCACATCAATATTTAAATTATCCAGAATAATTACTTGATTATTTAAATACTTTAGAGATAAAGCAATTTTTAAACCAAATTTGCGTACCTTCTTATTAAGAGAATAAGTATGACTCCTCACAACAGGGCCGAAAATAATCCCACCACCTCTAAATTGAGGAGATCGCAAGCTCCCTTGTCTTGCCCTACCGGTACGTTTTTGACCATAAGGTTTAGCTGTTGTACCAGAGACATCACTAATACCTTTTGTTTTATGAGTACCAGCTCTTCTCTTCGCTAATTGCCATCTCACTATATCATGCAAAATACTCAATTTTTGCTTAGCAGAAAATATCAAAGGATTGAACTGAGCAGTACCTACATTATCATTAGATAGATTAACTAAATTACATTCCATAACTAACTTACCAAATTACTAGCATCATCATTTACATCTAACAGTAAACCTACCGGAAAAAGGACATCTTTATGTAAAGATTTTTTAACTGCATCTCTTACAAAAACATAGGAATTTTTAAACCCAGGAACATTATTACCCTTCACAGCAATTATACTATTTTCATGATCAATGGATAATATCTTCATATTTTGTGCAGTTATCCTGCTGTTACCTAAATGACCAGCCATTTTCTTTCCTTTGAATACTCTACCAGGATCCTGACATTGGCCAGTGGAACCTTGTGATCTGTGAGCAATAGAAACACCATGAGATGCCCTAAGCCCACTGAAATTATGCCGCTTCATCACACCAGCAAATCCTTTACCTATAGAATAACCCGTAATATCAAGATATTGACCAACCACAAAATGATTGATTCCCACTTTTTTACCACATTCTATTCCCGACAGGTCATTTAATCTACTTTCGTATAACTTACATTTATTATTTATACCCTTTTTCTTTAAATATTCCAACTGAGGTTTTGCTATATTTTTAAAATCTCCTGTGCCTAAAATGACTGAATTATAGCCACATTTATCTTGTCCTTTTATATCAATAATATAAGTTTTGCTGAGATGCAATAAAGTTACAGCCATGCGACTATTGTCAGAATACATAGCAGTATGACCAATATTCATCATTAGTAAACCAATTCTCCTCAGCGAATTTATTCTCTTCATTTCCTTCTCCTAAACCTTAACTTCCTTGACTTTTAAATCCACTTCTACGCCAGCAGAAAAAGATAAACCTGTAAGCATCTGCATCATAGTAGGAGTAAGATCATGTAAAACAATCAAACGCCTAGAAGTTCTCATTTCAAACTGTTCACGAGATTTTTTATCAACGTGAGGAGATCTATTAACAATAAATTTAGAATCTTTCCTTGGCAACGCAATCGGACCAGATAATTTTGCACTGGACCGCTTTAATTCATCAACAAATTTTCGAACACACTCCTCCAATAAAGAACAATCGAAAGCCTTAATGTTAATATATATATCTTGCTTCATCTTAGTTACTACACTCACTCCAAAATTTCAGAAACAACACCAGAACCAACAGTTCTACCGCCTTCTCTTATCGCAAAACGCAATCCCTTATCCATTGCTATCGGTACTTGCAATTCTACTTCTACACTCACATTATCTCCTGGCATTACCATCTCCTTCCCATCTAGCAATTTTATGCTCCCAGTTACATCCGTTGTCCTTAAATAAAACTGTGGCTGGTAATTCGCAAAAAATGGTGTATGCCTTCCTCCTTCCTCTTTCTTTAATATATAAACCTCCGCCTTAAACTTTCTATGCGGCGTTATCGTCCCCGGTTTTGCCAATACTTGCCCTCTCTCTACTTCTTCTCTTTTTGTTCCTCTTAACAATATTCCTACATTGAGTCCTGCACTTCCCTTATCCAGCAACTTCTTAAACATTTCTACACCTGTGCATATCGTCTTTTGCGTCGCTTTCAGACCTATTATCTCTATCTCTTCTCCCGTCTTTATCTCTCCCTTCTCTATTCTTCCTGTTACCACTGTTCCTCGCCCCGATATCGAAAATACATCTTCGATTGGCAATAAAAATGGTAAATCCACAGGCCTTGGTGGAACCGCTACATATTCATCTAACTTTTCCATCAATTTGTCTATTGATTTCTTTCCATATTCGCTGCTGTCATCCTCCAGCGCCTTGAGCGCTGAACCAACCACCACAGGCACTTCATCCCCTGGAAATCCGTATTTACTCAGTAATTCCCTCACTTCCATTTCTACTAAATCTATCATATCAGCATCAGCAACATCAGCTTTGTTTATATACACCACGATATATCCAACACCTACCTGCTTCGCCAGCAATATATGCTCTCTCGTTTGTGGCATTGGCCCATCAACCCCCGACACTACCAATATCGCCGCATCCATCTGTGCTGCACCTACTATCATGTTCTTTACATAGTCAGCGTGTCCAGGACAATCAACGTGTGCATAATGCCTTTTTTCCGTCTGATACTCAACATGCGCTGTTGCTATCGTTATCCCCCTCTTCCTTTCTTCTGGCGCTTTATCTATCTGATCGTACGCTACAAAATTTCCATAATGCTTCGTTATCGCCGCTGTTAACGTCGTCTTCCCATGATCCACATGTCCTATTGTTCCCACATTTACATGCGGCTTTCCAAATGCTTCCACTA
>NZ_JBIXJM010000138.1:0-96 GCF_044752445.1 Wolbachia endosymbiont of Drosophila barbarae
AGTATTGGCATTTTTTGATGTCTTGTAACGCTTTATAAGCGCGTTCAGCTTATTTAGATAAAAATCTAGATGTAGATGAAGTTTTGTAAAGACATA
>NZ_JBIXJM010000138.1:136-3840 GCF_044752445.1 Wolbachia endosymbiont of Drosophila barbarae
ATACATTAAGTAATCCTTACCTTTTAATCTGCAGATTGGCGAAAGCAAATACAATAGCTTCAGTTTCATGATAAGGGGGCTGGCGGAGTTTGTCAAGGAAGTTTTTCGTTTCTGTGAACCACCTGCTAACCGACAGCTAACATTAACTACCGATATCGTATCTGAAGAAGCCCCCTGGCCATTCTAAAAAATTTAATGCTGAGTACACCTTACTTTTGGCTTCCTCTATAGTGCTCCCTTCTGCTACTATATTTAGCACTCTTCCGCCATCGGAAACTAAGTTACCACTTTCATCGAATTTAGTACCAGCATGAAACACCAACACACCAGGAATGCTTTCAATCTTATCTAATCCTTTAATTACTTCTCCCTTTTGATAATCACCCGGATAGCCTTTACTTGCAACAACTACACAAACTGTAGATTTGTTGTTAAGTTCCACCATTTTGACATTTAACTTTCCTTCTGCAACTGACAACATCAATTTTAACAAATCGCAATTTGAATCAAATCTAGGTAATATAGATTGCGTTTCTGGATCACCGAATCTAACGTTATACTCGAGAAGTTTTGGGCTATCTTTGCAAATCATTAAACCAGCAAAGAGTACTCCTTTATAAGACGTACCCATGTTAACCAATGCTTGAGCTGTAGGGTATATTATTTTTTGGATAATTTTTTGCTCCATGTCCTTACTTATAATTGAAGGTGATGAGTACGACCCCATACCTCCAGTATTTTGGCTTTCATTACTTTCATCAACTCTCTTATAATCTTTTGCACACCCAAGAGTTACTACTTTCAACCCATCAATAAGAGCAAAAAAACTTACTTCTTCTCCAACTAAAAACTCTTCTATGATTATTTCTTCACCTGATTCACCAAATTTTTTCTCCACTAGCATTGAATTTATTGCTGAAAAAGCTTCGCTTTCTGTATTACATATAACCACCCCTTTTCCTGCTGCAATTCCATTTGCTTTCACTACAAGTGGAAACTTTATTTTATTGCTACGTACAAAATCTTTAGCTAACCCTTCATCAACAAAACACTCGTACTTGGCAGTTGGTATACCATATCGTTTACATAGTCCCTTGGTGAAAGACTTCGATCCCTCAAGTTTTGCAGTTGCTTGACTTGAAGCAAAAACATTTATTCCCTCTGCAACTAAATCATCAGCAAGCCCATCAATTATTGGTTGTTCTGGACCAATAACAACCAACTCTATATTTTCTCTCTTGCAAAATTGTGTAACATCCACTGAATTTTGAATATTTACATCCACAAGAGCCCCAAGATCTTTCATAGCTTGGCGACCAGGAGTTACATATAACTCAGTCAAGATAGGAGATTTTTTTAGAACCCAAAGTAGAGCGTGCTCACGCCCACCAGAACCTATAACCAGAACCTTCATCTTTATTTCCTCGCTTTTCTATATGTCAAAATTATTATTTGCTTATAACAGTATCATTACTCATGTATTTTTGCAACACGTTTGGTATTGCAATCGACCCGTCAGAATTTTGATAATTTTCCATTATGGCAATAATCGTTCTTCCTATAGCTAAAGCTGAGCCGTTTAAAGTGTGAATATATTTTTTCATCTTTTTATCAGTTTCTGAAGAGTATTTAGCGTTCATCCTTCTTGCTTGAAATGCACCACAATTTGAGCAGCTTGATATTTCTCTATATTTATTTTGCCCAGGTAACCATACCTCTATGTCATAAGTCCTTTGTGCAGCAAAACCCATATCGCCACTGCAAAGCAGCATTACTCTGTATGGCAATTCTAATTTTTTTAATATCTCTTCAGCAACACTCGTCATACCCTCAAGCTCATCATTTGATTGGTCTTCAGTTGTGATGCTTACCAACTCCACTTTACCAAATTGGTGTTGCCTTATCATGCCCCTGGTATCGCGACCTGCACTACCTGCTTCTTTACGAAAGCACTCCGAATATGCAGTAAAGCGAATAGGCAGTTCTTTTTCTTCCATTATTTTGTCAGCAACTAAATTTGTTAAAAACACTTCACTTGTGGGAATCAACCTCAATTCGTCGGTAGTTAAATACGAATCGTCAGAAAATTTCGGTAGCTGACCAACATTATACATAGCCTCGTTTTTCACCAAAGCCGGGTGGTACACCTCAGTATAGCCAAATTCATTAACATGCATTTCAAGCATAAAATTTATTAGCGCTCGTCCAAGCTTAGCTAACTGTCCTTTTAATATCGTAAATCTTGATCCGGAAATTCTCGCCGCTTGTTCGAAGTCCATTAAACCTAATTTTTCTCCGAGTTCATAATGAGATTCTGGTACAAAATCAAACTGTCTTTTTCCTCCATATCTTCTCACCTCTAAATTAGAGTTCTCATCTGCGCCTATTGGCACATCTTGCGCAGGAATATTCGGCAAGTTAGATAAAACATTCACTAACTTATCCTTTTCTGCTTGTTCTTTTAAGCTGATTGCCTCTATCTCATTTGTGATGCTTTTTGACAACTCTATTTGCTCTTCACAGGGGCTCTTGCTCATTTTAAGCTTTTTTATTTCCTCTGTGATTTCATTGCGCTGCCTATTTAAATCTTGCAATTTAGTGGTTAATGACCTTTTCTCGTGATCAATTTCTAATATCTCTTTTGCAGTAAACTCTCTTATCCCCCTGCTTTTCATTACCTTCTCAAATTCTTCAAAGTTCTTACGTATATATTCTATATCGTGCATATATTGTGCTATTACTAACATTGTTACTGTACTCCAAAAGCTCTTAATATTCAATATATTCTCATACTACTAAAATTATTATGGTTGATTTTTTTGTTAGAATTTGTTACAATTTAATTAACTTAGCGTTCATAGGGTGTAGTATGTTGGGTATTACAAAAAATAATCAGAAAGAGAGCACTGACTTTGCTGGTGAGGAATTCGTTATCTACGCTACTTGTGTATGCCTAGCAGCCACATTCGCTGCTGGCTGTTTAGGGGCGGTAATAGGATCCCCTCTATTGACCTTTCCACTTGCTATGCTAATTTCTCATCCTGTGATTTGGATTATAATGGGAGTAGTTCTTACAGTAGCATACAAAATGGTTGTTGAACCTTTATTTTACTTAGCGAAGAACTATATTAATGGAAAAAGAGCTTCAAAGGGGGAAAAGAGTGAAGAAAAAGATACAGAACTACAAGATTTGCAAGGCAAGACTCCAGAAAAGCAAGCAAGACCGAAAACTCCTGATAGGGATAGTGGTATTTTTGACTGCAAAGAAAATAAGGATTCTTTTGTATATAAGACAAATAAAAAAGAAGATTATAAATTTTGGTTAAGTAATTTTGATATTGCAGAGATTGCAAAAAGTTACTATGGATGGATGCCATATCGTAAAAAAGGTCACAGGGAATTTTCCAAAGGAGTGTTCTTTTCTTGCCTCGATAATCTTACATCTTTTCTGGGGAACCGATTGCAAGAATATAAAGATAAAGTAAAAGGGGATAACAATTTAGTATTATCTTCAATTCTTAACTTAAATAACAATCATTGGGTAACATTGGTTATTTCTCATGATGAAAAGAGTAAAAAGTTTAGAGCATATTATTGCGATTCATTTGGTGAACCATTACCAGAAGAGGTATCAAGTGCGCTACAGAAAACTCTAGGAATAGACAATAGTAGTATTAAAAACTCAAAAGCTAAACAACAAGATG
>NZ_JBIXJM010000139.1:0-96 GCF_044752445.1 Wolbachia endosymbiont of Drosophila barbarae
AGTATTGGCATTTTTTGATGTCTTGTAACGCTTTATAAGCGCGTTCAGCTTATTTAGATAAAAATCTAGATGTAGATGAAGTTTTGTAAAGACATA
>NZ_JBIXJM010000139.1:136-5207 GCF_044752445.1 Wolbachia endosymbiont of Drosophila barbarae
ATACATTAAGTAATCCTTACCTTTTAATCTGCAGATTGGCGAAAGCAAATACAATAGCTTCAGTTTCATGATAAGGGGGCTGGCGAGGTTTGTCAAGCAAGTTTTTTCGTTTCTGTGGGCTACCTGGATTAATATTATATAGAAAGTCTGCTGCCAATAAAGCCTAAACTTACCAAATACATTTCTGTAGATTCAGATCTACTTGACTTTGGTTTAAAGTATTTTACTGTTTTAAACATTTTTTTTAGCTCGTTACAAAAATCTTTATCAGATTCTCCTTGGAAAATTTTTACTACAAACGTGCCACCATGGCTCAAGAAATGCTTTGCAAAATTGAGCGCTGCCTCACATAAAAGCATAATTCTGATATGATCCAACGATTTTAAACCACAAGATTCGGGCGCCATGTCAGATAAAATCACATCAAATTTTTGATCCTTGAATTTTTCTCTCAAAATTTCAAACTCATTGATAATATCACATTGTATAAACTCTACTCCATTAATTGCGTTCATTGGTTTTATGTCAAGAGCAACCACATTTGCACCTTTCTGAGATGCAACTTGTGACCATCCACCAGGAGAAGCACCAAGATCAATAATTTTTTGCCCTTCTTGGAATAATTTAAATTTGTTATCCATTTCTACCAGCTTATATGCTGAGCGTGACCTATAACCATCCTTGCTAGTTTTTTGCACATACTGATCATTCAAATGACGATGTAGCCACCTTGTTGAAGATAGCTTTCTGCCTCTAGCCGTCTTTACTCTAGTTTTTATTGCTAATACCCTACTTATTATTGATTATATCTTTAAGCTCTTTTTCAACTACTTCTTTTACCAGTGCATGTAGATATTTATTCAGCCATTCTGAGAGCTGAGGTTTTAAAAGAGATATAACTAATTCTTCAACAGTAAGGTTCGCTTTTTTTTGTTGTTTATGCTGTAATTCGTTTTGCATTTTTCCAAGCAACGCTTTGATCTCTTCCATATTCTCTTTTAAAATTAGATGATCGTTATTTTGCGCTTGTAAGCCGCTATTACTCGCCTTGTTATTACTCATTTGGATATTATCGTACAAATAAATATCTTTTTTTTCTTCTGAATTGTAGCTATGGCCATTAAATTGGTTATTGTTGCAAGCCATTTCCTCACTTTGGTCATCATTATCAATGTCCTCTTTTTCATTATTTTCTTTTTTGCCATCTTCTTCTATTTCTTCTGGATACTCTTCCTCAAGGTATAGCACATCATCATTTTCATCCTTTATTTCTGCTTTATCGTTACTCGCGTTTTTACCCGATATAGCTTTTTTTATATCTTCTAGGATATCTTTTACAGATTGATTGCCTTGTTCATCATGCATAGTGCTAATACCATTAAATTTAGAGGTCTATACTATTTATCATAAAAAGCAAGTTGTAAACACTAATCACATAATTGCTTTTTGCTTCAACTAAGTCTGAACGTGCTTTAAATAATGCATCTTCAGTGTCCAAAAGGTCAGATGTACTCTTTAAATTTAAGTTTACTTCTTGCTCAACTCCTTCCAATGCTAGAGCTGCTGCTTTTTCCGCTTCTTGACTTGCTTTGATAATGGCCTTTGCTGTCAACACATTATTCCAAGCATTTACAACTGCTTGTTCTATATTTTTTACCGTTTCATAATAATCGTAGGTAGATTTTTTTGCATCCATTTTAGCTTTACTGACACCAAAAGCATTAACTCCTCTCTTAAAGATTGGAACATCAAGAGTAAAAACTACATGAACATTTTCTAATAGTTTGTCTACCTTCATACCATCCTCCCCAAAATTTTTGCTTGCACTTAGATTTAAAGAAGGAAGCCACTTGGAGCTTTCAGCAATCACTTCCATTCCGGCTGCTCTTTTTTGATAAACTGCTGCTTTTAGAGATAAATTATTGGTTTTTGCTAACTGTAAACATTCATTTAGCTCTGGAACAGAAGGTAGTTTATCATTAGCTTCAGAAAGGTCATCAGCATCTTCGCCAATCAAATGATAATAAGCAATATTTACCAACTTTAATTTACCTTCAGCATCAACTCTTTCGGATATAGAAGACGAAAATTTTGCTTTTGCTAACAAAACTTCAGCATTGGTTACCTCTCCAAGGGAAAAGCGTTTTTTCATAGCTGACAAATGTTCCAAAGAAACGTGTTCTTTATGTTCTCTGAGCTTTAATATTTCTGTCTTTTGTAAAACATTAACATATGCTTTCACAGCATTAAGTGCAAGCTCTTGTTTTAATTGCTGAAATCGCATCTTTTCTGCTTTGAGAAGATGGCTTGATCGACTGAATGTGGCAAAGGTACCACCACCATCGATTAATTTCTGGCGCAATGTAAGTTTTTTTTCAGATGTATCAAGATTAAAATTACTATCGAAATTGTATTGCAAATTAATGTCAGGTAAAAATCCAGCTAACCCAAAAGATTTATAGTGTTTTTCTGCGCTTTTATATTGGTAAAATTGAGACTTTATTTTTGAGCTATTTTTGATGGCTTTGCTTATCACTTCTCCCACATCGGTTGCATAGCAACTTATAGTATTAAAAATGATCGCAAGTGTGATAATCAATCGAAACATTCTAATTCCTATGCATATTGGTTGCGCAGCTCAATTACTAACATAAATTACTTTAATAATCAATAACTAATATTGTTGACACTATTGAGAAATTAAGTATATCATAGCTTACTATTGTTGGATCAAATAATGAAGACTTTTTTCTTAAAGGAGAAACAAATCAATAAAAAGTGGTTTGTCATAGATGCAGAAGGATTAGTGGTAGGGAGGCTTGCAGCATTTGTAGCGACACTATTACGTGGAAAGCATAAACCTGAGTATACACCTCATATGGATTGTGGCGATAATGTAATTATTATCAACGCAGAAAAGGTGCATTTCACCGGAAAGAAGCTTAAAGATAAAATTTACTATAAGCATACAGGTTATTCTGGTGGTTTGAAGAAAACTACTCCAGATAATATTTTAAATGGCAAATTTCCTGAGCGTGTAATAGAAATGGCAGTGAAAAGGATGCTTGATGATGGGCCTATGGCACGTAGACGCTTTGAAAATTTGTATGTTTATTCTGGTTCAGAGCATAAGCATCAAGGACAGCAACCTGAAAAGATAGATTTTGCCTCTTTGAATCGTAAAAATAAAAAGTAATGGAGTAAAAATGAAGAGTTCTACAATAAATAACAATGATTGGTCAGAAAAGACAATTAAATCAGCAGTTGATTCGCTTGGTCGTTTATATGCTACAGGCCGAAGAAAAGAATCTGTAGCAAGAGTATGGATAAAGCCGGGGAGTGGAAAATTTAGTGTTAACAAAAAAGGCGATCTAATTTCTTATTTAAAAAGAGAGTCAGTGTGCCAAATAGTAAAAATGCCATTTGTTGCAACTTCCACATTGGATAAATACGATGTATTTGCAACTGTAAAAGGTGGAGGGCTATCTGGTCAAGCAGGTGCTCTAGCTCATGGAATAAGCAGAGCTTTAAGTAGTGTAAGCCAAGATTTGCATTCTATACTACGTAATGGTGAGTTCTTAACTAGAGATTCACGTGTTGTTGAACGTAAGAAATATGGTCAACATAAAGCTCGGAAAAAGTGTCAATTTTCTAAGAGATAGTTATTTTATAGGGGTGTTTTTTTGTAAGTATTATACAAATATTTGCAAAAATGTATGATATCCTCTATTTTTGTGATGAATTTAGTTGACTATCGGTGTCAACATAATATGCTATTTATGTGATTTTTTCAATATTAAGGTAATTTATGAGTAAAGAAGATATAATAAAACAATTAAAGGAAGATTGTTCTAGTCAGAATATAGATATAACAAAATCTGATTTGAGCAAGATTCATGATGCGTTTATTAAAATAATAAAGAATGAGCTGCATGGGAAAGGTGAAATACGTTTGCATGGAATAGGAACATTTTCTACTGCTATCAGTCAGGAAAAACAATGTCGTAACCCCCAAAGTGGTGAGATCATGACTGTTCCTAAAAAGACAAGGGTAAAATTTAAAGCAAGCCAAACTCTTTTAAGTATTTTAAATGAGAAGGAAAAAGCAGCAGTTAGTTAGACATTGTCATTTTCATTGTTTTTACTACGCTGTGTAAGCCGTAAAATACAGCTTCGCTAATTAAATAGTGGCCTATGTTAAGAGCTGAGATGTGAGGTATTCTTGTCATCTTCTTAGCGTGTTTATAAGTTATGCCATGTCCTGCGTGGCATTCTATTCCTAATTTATTGACGTACTCTGCAGCATTAGTAATTAACTGTAACTTTTTTTCTGATGGATTATCACAGTAATCCCCTGTGTGAATTTCTATTATGTCAGGTTTTGTCCCTAGCTTTTCAAGATATTTTAGTTGATCAATATTTGGATCGATAAACAGTGAGACTTTTATGCTAGAGCTATGCATTTCCTCTATTATACTAGAAAGTTTACTGTGCATATTCACGATATCCAGGCCACCTTCGGTTGTTAATTCTTCTCTTTTTTCTGGTACTATACTAATCGAATAGGGTTTTACCTTTTTTGCTATTTCAAGCATTTCTTCCGTGGCTGCAATTTCAAGATTTAACTCAGTGCTAATGCTTTTTTTTAGGTTAAATACGTCTTCATCTCTAATATGCCTTCTATCTTCTCGTAAGTGTACAGTAATAAAGTCTGCTCCAGCGTCAATGGCTATTTCTGCTGCTTTCAATGGATCTGGATAAGAAGTTCCGCGTGCGTTGCGGAGGGTTGCAACGTGATCGATATTAACACCTAGTTTCACAATCTACCTCAGAAATTATTTATAGATTATACATGTTATTAGGTTTTTTGCATAGTCATTGTTTGACCTTACCCAGAAAAAGTGGAGAGAAAGAAAAGAGTTTTTTTGGGTAAAATAAAATTTTGGAGGATTAGAAATGGTAAGAGAATATACAGCAGAATTCAAATTGGAAGCTGTTAAACTGGCAAATGAACAAAGAAAGGTAGGTCAACCAGTTGCAAAAGTAGCAAGAGATCTAGGAATAAGGGATA
>NZ_JBIXJM010000140.1:0-96 GCF_044752445.1 Wolbachia endosymbiont of Drosophila barbarae
AGTATTGGCATTTTTTGATGTCTTGTAACGCTTTATAAGCGCGTTCAGCTTATTTAGATAAAAATCTAGATGTAGATGAAGTTTTGTAAAGACATA
>NZ_JBIXJM010000140.1:136-6478 GCF_044752445.1 Wolbachia endosymbiont of Drosophila barbarae
ATACATTAAGTAATCCTTACCTTTTAATCTGCAGATTGGCGAAAGCAAATACAATAGCTTCAGTTTCATGATAAGGGGGCTAGCGGAGTTTGTCAAGGGATTTTTGACAAAATGATTTTGAAAGCAAAGAGCGGGAGAAGGGGTTCGAACCCTCGACCTCAACCTTGGCAAGGTTGCGCTCTACCAACTGAGCTACTCCCGCAATTAAATTAACCTAAATTTACTTAATTATAGGCATATACAGCAATTTGTAAACCCCCGTGTACACGAAAAATGTGAGAGCCCATAAACTTGCGTGGTTCCTTCTATGATCTTTTCGTATACTTAAGGCTTATTTTTGATTATCATAAGTTTTTAATTATTCCACAAAGCTTTATGGGAATATTTTTATATAAAGACGACTTGCCAGCTAGTTCAATACCAGATGATGTAAGGTCTATAGCTGTTGATACCGAGGCAATGGGGCTACTTCATAGCAGAGATAGATTATGCCTTGTACAGCTCTCTTTTAATGATGGCAACGCTCACTTAGTTCAACTCAAGAACGATTATACAGCGCCAAATTTGAGAAAAATATTAGAGGATAAAAATATAACTAAAATATTTCACTTCGCGCGATTTGATGTGAGCATAATACGTTATTACTTGGAAACTTGGGCACTTCCGTGCTATTGCACAAAGATAGCTTCACGTTTAGTTCGCACTTACACAGATAATCATAGCTTAAAAGAGTTGTGCTTAGAGCTGCTTGATACCAAACTAAATAAGCAGCAGCAATCTTCTGATTGGGGAAATGAAAATTTAACAGACAAACAAAAAAGTTATGCTGCATCTGATGTTTTGTATCTTCACAGGATAAAGGAAAAGCTAGACTTAATGCTGGAACGTGAAAATAGAAAAGAATTGGCCCAAAAGTGCTTTGAATTTCTTCCTACTCGTATTGAGTTAGACTTAATGGGTTGGGAAAACGTGGATATCTTTAACCACCAGATGTAATAGAAGTTTTTTGTTTGTGCAAAACACTTTAGGGCAATTTTTCAAGCTCTGCGGTAAGAATTTAGTTGATTAACTGCTAATAGATACGCTATATTTTACAAAAATTTAGGTATTTTATGAGTGATGATATTACATCGGTAAATGATCAAAATTTCAAATCTGAAGTCACTGACTATAAAGGGTTCGTGCTGGTAGATTTTTGGGCAGAATGGTGTGGGCCATGCAAAAGTCTAATGCCACGTATAGAACAATTGGCTAAGGATAGAAAAGGCAAGATTAAGATCTGCAAATTCGACATAGATGAAGGGACTGAAGTGCCAAGTAAGTATGGAGTGCAATCTATACCTACTTTAATCATATTTCAAGATGGTAAGGAAATTGCACGCAAAATTGGTGCAACAAATGATTTGTCAAGTTGGGTTGATAGTGAAATAAGCTAATAGACAAATTTGCTTTTGTGTGTATTATAAATATTGATAAAAGGGATTGTAGCTCAGTCGGTTAGAGCAGTTCGCTCATAACGAATTGGCCGTAGGTTCGAGTCCTACCAATCCCACCATTGTGTTGATCTTAGCATGATCGTAACAATGAGAAAGCTGTAGTATATGAACTATATGTTGATATAATGGAGGAAATAATGAAATTTACTAAGTCTCTAAATAACAAGTTAGATGAATTGCACTTACTAAATCATCCATTTTACCAGTCATGGAATACAGGAAGCTTAAGCTTGCAAGCTTTACAAACCTATGCTAAAGAATATTATCACCACGTTGCTGCGTTTCCTCGTTACATCAGTGGTATACATTTTTTGTGCCCAGATCTAAAAATGCGACAGGTTTTACTTGGTAATTTAATAGAAGAGGAACAAGGTGATGAAAATCATCCAGAATTATGGCAACGTTTTGCTGAAGGGCTTGGCGTTGCGCGATCTGATCTTCGTGAAAGTGCACAGATTAAAGAGACACAGGAGTTAGTTGATGGTTACTTTGATATTGTAAGATCAGGTTTTGCGGCAGGTCTTGGAGCCTTGTACGCTTACGAACGTCAAACTCCAGAGGTTTCCAAGTCTAAAATTGAAGGTTTAAAAAAACACTATTCAATAAGTGATAAGCGTTCTCTTCAATTTTTTACGGTCCATATGCATGCTGATGAGTGGCATTCTGAGGAGTGTGCAAATCTTATTGAAGATCTAGATGAAGAAGAGCAAGATAAAGTTATGCAGGGTGCTCAAAAGGGAGCAAAGCTCTTGTGGGGTTTTCTTGATGGGATGATGAATGCCAGTGTGTGTTAGTAGTTTAAGTAGCTTCAGAGTTAAAATTCAGTGATATTGGAATGCAATGTCTGCATGTAATCTTCTTATATCTGATCTGCGGCTTTGGGTTCATTTAGGATGTAGCGCAGAAGAGAAGTTTGCTCCCCAATTGGTAAGTATTGATATTGGTTTCACTTTTAAATCTCCTCCTTTAGGGCTTACAACTGATCAGCTTAAAGATACTCTCTGCTATTTGGAGGTAGTACGGAACATTCAATATTTCGTTCAAGGCAAGCAATTTAATTTAATCGAACATTTAACTCATGAGATATACAGGATGATTAACGACTTTTTGCTGCAAAAAAAGCATATTATTTCTTCTATCAGGGTGACTACTCACAAAACTGCACCACCAGTTCCTGGTGTGCATGGGGGCGTCTTTTTTACCTATTGTAATGCACTGCAAGAACAGTAATGATCTATATTTCTATTGGCTCAAATATGGGGAATTGCTTTTTCTATTTACAAAAGGCTGCTCAGTTACTGCAGGAGCGCTATTTTAAAAATTTAAAATCTTCAATTATTCTGGAGACTAAGGCTATTTTACCAAATGATGCTCCACCTGAATGGGACAAGCCATTTCTAAATATGGTTGTGTATGGAAGTTGTTCTTCTTCTCCTGAAGAGCTGTTAAAGGGCCTTAAACAAATTGAGTGTGACATTGGCCGCCCGCAGGTCTATGAAAAATGGGCACCTCGCATTATTGATTTGGATATTTTGTTATGGGATAACCTGACACTTGATACATCCTACCTTAAGATTCCTCACCCAGAATTGATAAACAGACCATTTTTGCTTCACTTGATGGCAATGCTGAGTCCCATGGCAGTAGTTAACAAAACGTTTGGTACTATTAACCCTAACATTAAGGATTGCTTTTTAAGGAGTTTTACGCTTTCACCAGAGCTTGTAGGTATTGTTAATATTACTCCTGATTCATTTTCAGATGGTGGTCTTTATTATGATGCAGATCAAGCAACCAAGCAGGCACTGCGGCTGTTATCAGATGGTGCAAGCATAGTTGAACTTGGTGCTCAATCAACAAGACCTGGCTCCTCAATACAAACTCCAAAAGCAGAATATGCACGCTTAAAACCAGTGCTTGATGACCTTAATCAATATATGAAAGTTGGTGACATTAAAGTCAGCATTGATAGTTTCTGCCCAGATGTTATTTTGAATGTTTTGGAGCACTACAACATTGCCTGGGTAAACGATCAGAAGGGAGATCTAGATGATAATACCTTAAAAGCGATTGCTAGCAGTGGATGTAGTATCGTTATTATGCATTCACTCTCCATACCACCACATAGTAACAACATTATCCCAAGTGACATTGATCCAATTGATACCATAAATAATTGGGCAGAAAGGAACATTAATAGATTACTAGCTCTAGGTTTTGATCAAAGCTCGATCATTATTGATCCTGGTATTGGTTTTGGCAAATCTCTATATCAGAATATCTGGCTTTTATGCAATATAGAAGCATTGCAAAGTTTTGGCTGCAAAGTTCTGGTTGGCCATTCTAGAAAGTCATTTATTTCTTCTTTTTCTACAGAACCTGTCTTTAACCGAGATTTAGAAACAATTGCTTTATCATCTGCATTGCACAACAAGGTTGATTTCCTTCGAGTGCATAATGTGCGTGATCACATGCGATTTTTTGTAGCTCAAGCTGCTTTACAGGGATGATAGTTATCGGAATTATGGCTGTTGATCCCAAGGGGGTAATTGGAATAAATAATAGATTGCCCTGGCATTATCCAAGTGAGTTAGATCATTTTCGTCAGGTGACTGACAAACAAGTTATTGTTATGGGGAGAAAGACATTTGAAACTATGCCTCAAGACATATTAGGAAATCGTATTCCTATTGTTTTTTCTCGTGACAAATTAAATTCTTGTTTTAACAGAGGAGTAAAATGCACTATTATTTCTTCTATGCAAGAGTTTTTGTCAATCCAAAGTAATTGGAGTTACCCTCAAATCTTTGTGATTGGTGGAGCACAAATAGCGCATCTTTTTTTAGAATATAATCTAATTTCAGAGTTCATCATGACAGAAATTTACAAACCCTATAAAGGTGATGTATATTTCAACTTAACACTTCTTAGTGGATGGAATAAAACTATTCTCACCAAAACAAAAGATTATACTATATGCAAGCTAACACGTTAATATGCATATTGAAGCAATTTATACCCACCGCATTGAATATGGAGAAGTATTAGAGCAGGTTCTTGATCGCTATGTTTCAGAGCTGCTAAGAGAGGAAGTTGTTCTTGCTATCACATCAAAAATCATTTCAATTTGTCAAAAACAAGTGGTTTGCAAAACTGCTTGTTCTAAAGAAGAGCTAATCAAAAGGGAAGCTGATGCAATTGTTGATGTGGCTCACAGTATCTGTTTAACGATTAAAGATAATATCTTAATTCCATCTGCTGGTATTGATGAATCAAATGGTAATGAGGTGTATATTCTATATCCAAAAGATGTTCAGAAAACAGCTCTGTCAATATGGAACTATCTCAAGACAAAACACTGCATAAAACATCTTGGTATTTTGATTACAGATAGTAACATAACACCTATGCGCCTTGGGGTTACGGGCGTTGCTCTTGGTTGGTGTGGATTTGAACCATTTTATTCCTATATAGGCAAGCCAGATCTTTATGATCAACCACTGCAAGTAACACAAGTCAATCTTCTTGATGCGCTGGCAACGTCTGCTGTTTTAGTTATGGGAGAAGGGGCGGAGCAAACACCAATGGCAATAATTAGTGGTGCACCAAAGATTCACTTTCTTACTCGTCCGCCAACTACAGAAGAAGAAAAAAGTGTGAAGATATCTATGGAAGAGGACCTTTACTCTCCTCTCCTCATGCGAGCCCGCTGGTTAAAGAGTTAAAGAGGAACTTAAAAATTTGCTATTAGACTTCTAATACCAATTCCCGCTACACAAGTAACGGATAGACAATAATAGAAAAAAAGCCATACTGAAGTAAGTAAAGTAGCGAGGTTTAAATGGCATTAAGATCAAAATTATTGGATGAAAAAGTGGTGGAATCAGCAAAAGAAATGCTGAAGAAAGTAAGAAATAACGCATATGTTGCAAAAAAACTAAATGCTGTAATTGCAGCAAAAAAGCACAGTATAACAGCCGTAGCAAAGATATGCTGCATTTCAAGAAAGGCACTTACTGCATGACCTAAAATTTGGCAGAGAAGAAAAATTATTTGCTCCGCCTCAACGCCGTAGAAAAACTATATTGAATCAAAGTCAATGTGAACAAGTTGAGGTGTGGATAGAGGAAAACCCTAATATTACTATAAAAGAAATGAAAATAAGAATTCAAGAAAAGTTTGGTTTGAATATCAGCAAATCTACAGTACACCGTAATATGCAAAGAATGAAATTCTCATATATCACACCAAGACCAGTGCATAACGGACAAGATAAAAGTAAACAAGAGGAATTTAAAAAAAAATCTTAATGAAACTATTGTCATGTATCCTGAAAAAGAGCTATTTTTCTTCGATGAATCGCGGTTTGGCACACATTCAAAGATTGGACACGGGTGGTTTAAAAAAGGCATTAGGACACAGGTTAAGGTAAAACTAGGTAGGCAAAATTTTTATCTCTATAGTGCAGTTAATCCCAGAAATGGAGAAAGTTCTAGCTCAAACGTCAATACTGATTGTATGAATATATTCCTTGAGCAGATGTCACAATATTTAGGAACAAGGGAGGCATTTCTTATCATGGATTGTGCTAGTTGGCATAAGTCAAAAAATTTAAAAGTACCTAAAAATATCGACATTATATACCTACCACCATACTCACCTGACCTCAATCCTGTTGAGAGGTTTTGGTTATATATAAAACAGAACATTTTGCGTAACAAAATCTACGACACAATTGCTTTGCTTGAGAGCGCTTTGTGCAAATTTATTACCTCTCTTTCTCACTCCACAATTAAAAAACTCTGCAATGCCGCTTATTTGATTCACTAGTAATGAGAATTGGTAT
>NZ_JBIXJM010000141.1:0-4421 GCF_044752445.1 Wolbachia endosymbiont of Drosophila barbarae
GAGAAATAAAATACTAAATACTTTTTCTACAACCTTACAATTAATTTTCCTATAATATGCTGGACTCTGAGTAGAAAAATCCAATAAAGGAATAAAAAGTACAATTTTTTATTGTACTTTAAGCAAATATACTTTTAACTTTATTATTAATCTATTACGGTATTAAACAGATGTTTTCTAAAATAATGAACAAATATGCAATCTTATAAGTTTTTAGAGGAAGTATTATATAGGGTAAAGAATATCGAAAATACGCTAAAAGTACTAAACCAAAGCCAATTGAATATAGAGGACAAAGTTGAACAAATGAGTCTTCTAGAAGAAATCAGACATGAAATTATCTCTCATGACGCAATAAAGGAATCATTAGCAGATGCTCTTGGTAACAAAAAAAGTGCAAATACTCAGCAGCTAAAGTTAATAGAGAGAATACATAAAAGCAACAGTGCTGTTCCTATTGATTTAGTAAAGTCTTTATCCAAAGCTAAGGTTGAATGCCAAAATTTATGGAAGCTATCTCATTCTGAAACCAGTAACTTAGAAAAACTAAAAGAACGTTTTACTGATTTAATCACACTCATTCGCGAAGTAGCTTCTATAAAATCGCAGCAATTAAAATGCTCAAAATACGACTCACTGCTTGCTGACTATGACTCTGATATCACAGAAAAGAATATAAGGGAAGTATTCCCCAAGGTAGGCAAATTTTTTAGCGAAAATGTAGATAAAATAATTGAAAAGCAGAAAAAGGATAAGGTTACTAATATACAAAAAGTTGCTACTCAGAAACAGATTGAACTTGGCTCATTATGTTTACAGCAAATGGGTATTGCACTAAATGAGATTCGTACTTCTTATTACTACCCTATAGATTATGATGAATCTGATTTTTGTTATGGTTTATTTTCACTTTTACGGCATAGTGGTTATGCAATTTATCAAAAATGTTTAGCGCAAAATTCTATAAGTAGTCCAATTACGAGACATGTTATGTATGAAACTCAAGGGTTATTCATGGAAAGGATGATTGGAACATCCAGAGAATTTATTGAGTTTATTCAACCACACATAAAAGAGAAATTTGCTATAAAAGGCAAAACTAACGAGAAAGTTAGCAGTGTTGAAAATTTGTACTTGATTTTCAATGAAATAAACCTTTCTTCTTTTTTAAAAAATGCAGATGAATTTAGTCTGTTAGCTCATATTATGTTGAGAACTAGGTTAGAACAAGATATAATAAA
The DNA here is from genome assembly GCF_044752445.1 of Wolbachia endosymbiont of Drosophila barbarae. NCBI lineage: Bacteria > Pseudomonadati > Pseudomonadota > Alphaproteobacteria > Rickettsiales > Anaplasmataceae > Wolbachia > Wolbachia endosymbiont of Drosophila barbarae. Next base: position 1,242 of record NZ_JBIXJM010000141.1, read on the forward strand.
TGGTACATTGGAAGTCAAAGACCTGCATGATGCGTGGCTGGAAGGTATGAAGCACTATAAAATTCCAGTAAAAGCTGAAAATGAGCTAAACACTTATTTTCAAGATGAATATTGGGCAAGCGGTGTTATGGGCTACTTTCCTATAAAAATTATTGCTTTAATTGCTGCTGTGCAGATTTTCTCTTGCGTTAAAAAGAATCATTACGAATCATTAAGTGCTATAATAAAAGGAGATTTTAGTTTACTTATCAGTTGGTTATCTCAAAATATATACAGTGCAAAGTGTGGCCTGGAACTGCTAAAAAAAGTAACAGGTAAGGGTTTAGACGTTGAGTGTGTTACTTACTACTTATCTGAAAAGTATAATTTGTCTTAATAAATGGTTTTCTTGAGTTATGTATGAATTTTGTTCGAAAATTAACCGGAAAGTTTTATAGCCTTTTCACTTTCAAAGGTTTATTCGCTAGCGATATTGCTATAGATCTTGGCACTGCAAACACTTTAGTTTATCAGAAAAATCAGGGAATAGTGCTTGATGAGCCTTCAGTTGTAGCAAGAATAAAAGAAAAAGGAAGCTACGTTCCTTATGCTTTTGGTAAAAAAGCTAAAATGATGCTTGGAAAAACGCCTGGAGAGATAGAGGCGATAAGGCCCTTAAAAGATGGAGTCATTGCTGATTTTAAAAGTGCGGAAGAAATGCTAAAATATTTCATACGCAGTGCAAACACAAAATTCACTGTTAATAAACCTAATATTATCATATGCGTTCCATCTGGATCCACGCCAGTTGAAAGGCGTGCTATACAAGATGCAGCAGAAAGTGCTGGTGCAAATGAAGTATTTTTAATTGAAGAACCAATGGCTGCAGCAATCGGAGCTGGGCTCCCGGTTACCGAACCTGAAGGTTCTATGATTGTTGATATAGGAGGCGGTACAACTGAAGTTGCAATTATTTCTTTAGGTGGAATTGTTTATTCACGTTCTGCCAGAGTAGGTGGCGATATTATGGATGAGGCAATAAAGTCATATATTCGTGAAAATCATAAATTATTAATCGGTGAAACAACCGCTGAGAAAATTAAGAAAAGCATAGGTTCAGCCAGTCTGCCAGGTGAAAATAACAAAGAGGGAATGATAATTAAGGGCAGGGATTTAGTGAGTGGCATGCCAAAAGAAATGCTTTTATCAGAATACCAAGTTGCAGAGAGTTTAATAGAGCCTGTACATCAGATAATTTCTGCTATTAAGACTGCGCTGGAGAGCACTCCACCTGAACTTTCTTCTGATATAGTCGATAGAGGAATAGTTTTATCCGGTGGTGGTGGATTATTACGTAATCTAGGTAAAGTTATCAGTGAAACAACAAAATTACCGGTTCGTGTTGCAGATGACCCACTTTGTTGTGTTGCCTTAGGTAGTGGAAAAGTGCTTGAAAACATGGATTATTTTGGCCATGTTTTATTCAAGCAAGATTAAATTATTTTTGAAGGTAGTTTATCGAATTGTTTTGATGGAATTATGTAATATAAATGAGATCCCAGTGTCATGCACCAAGTAATTTGAAGGCAACTTCTAGCAGAAAAGGGTGTCATCCGAGTAGCTAACACTGGGATCCAGGGAACTTGATTACAAATAAATATGCTGTTTTAATGAATTTGTGTAATAGAAGCTAGATTCCAGTGTCAGCTACTTTCATGACATCATCTACTATGTAAATTGCCCCCAAATCAAAACGTTTGCACAGTTGTATGTTGGAATGACACAAGATTTGCGTTTATAAATTAAGGCGATTATGCTAAAAGAATTTGAAATTGAACCTCTGCTAAAAGATAAAGCTCCGCACCAGACCAAGGCTATTGTTGCAATGTCCGGGGGAGTTGATAGCTCGGTTGCTGCAGCACTGCTACATAACCTTGGGTACCAGGTGATAGGTGTAACTCTTCAGCTATATGGCACTGATGGCAATGCTAACGCAAGAAAGGGTGCATGCTGCGCTGGACAGGATATTTATGACGCTAAGCGTGTAGCTGAAAGTGTTGGCTTTCCTCACTATATTTTAAACTATGAGGAAATATTCAAAAAGGAAGTAATAGAGGATTTTGCGAGTACCTATATGCGTGGGGAAACTCCCATACCATGCGTGAGATGTAACCAAACGGTAAAATTTCGTGATCTATTGCAAGTTACAAAAAATCTTGGTGCGGATGTGCTCGTAACAGGACATTACGTGAGAAGGTTAGAAAAAAATGGTGAGGTAAAGTTGTGTAGAAGCATTGATAAGAGTAAAGATCAAAGCTATTTTCTGTTTGCTACAACAAAGGAGCAGTTAAAGCTTTTGCGATTTCCACTAGGTGGGTTCTATAAAAGTGATATAAGAAAATTAGCAAAGTATTTCAGCTTACAAATTTCTGAAAAGCCGGACAGTCAAGATATATGCTTTGTTTCCGAAAGCTATAGTAAAACAATAGCTAAATTAGCTCCACAATCTGTACAGAAAGGTAAAATAGTGGATGTTAATGGAAAAGTGCTAGGCGAGCACAGTGGCATAGTAAATTTTACAGTGGGGCAAAGAAAGGGCTTGGGTATCGCACACAATGAACCTCTTTATGTGATAAAAATTAATACAGAAAACAATGAGGTTATAGTAGGTCCGATCAACGTATTAATGCAAAAAAAAATATTGATCAAGGAGTTAAATTGGTTAGAACAACCAAAGGAAGGTATGGAAGTAACTGTGAAGCTGAGATCATCACATGCGGGAAGTTTAGCAACAATACATTCAACTGACGAAAAAAATAAAGCCTGTGTCATTTTAAACGACGATTACTTTGGCATCAGTCCTGGTCAAGCCTGTGTAGCGTATAAAGATGAGCAAGTTATCGGCGGTGGATGGATATGCTCTTAACTAAAAGCTTTAATGCAGAGTGTAAACATACAATAGACTTCTTGCATAACCATATAACAGAAACGAAAAAACTTCCTTGACAAACTCCGCCAGCGCCCTTATCATGAAACTGAAGCTATTTATTTATCTTCTCTGTACAGATTAAATGACAAAAAAACTCACGTATCTGGTGTCTCATGTTTAATTTTTTGCACTATGTGCACCTTATGTCTTTATCAAATTTCTGGGTTTTTACCTACACAAGCTGAAATACGCTTATAAAGCATTTAAAACAT
>NZ_JBIXJM010000142.1:0-11044 GCF_044752445.1 Wolbachia endosymbiont of Drosophila barbarae
CTGTGTACTTATTATTTTCATAATATTTGCCATTTTTATCTGTAATGTCATCTCTCTCTACGTTGCTTACATTGATGCCGAAATATATCTTCTTAGATTCTTTGTTCTGAAAGTGTTCTCCGCTTATTACATCTAATATGGTGTACTCATCTTTTCCGTTTACTCTTTCTCTCACTCCTACCACTTTAAAATCATTAGTTCCCACACCATGCAAATCTTTAGGTGGCTCATCACCTAAATATACATATAATTTTTCGCCATTAATATATTCACATGATCTAGTCACTTTAACATGGTACCCTCCTCTATTATAGTAATAATGACCATAATCTGCGATAGCGAGCATCACACTACTACCGGGCGTTACCTCGTCATTTACTGGATAATCATTGTTCAATTCCAGAGAAAAATCCTCGAATTTATTGTTATCGCCAATTTGCGAACACATATTATCCCCTTTTGCACCCTCTTTCTTTGGAAGACATTGAATACCTTTAGCGGTATTTTTATCATCAGGATCACCAATTTTTGCAACAAGAGCCTCAGCCCAAGATTTATCATCTTCAGTAAAACTACCTGCTTTAACATTCCCTTCCATTTTTTCTAGATCAGAATACATATCACATTTATTTCCTTTATCGTACTTCTTATACCTTATAGAGGAGACACAGTTCCGTTCTCCTGCTTGACCTAAACCATAGTTCCATATACCCTTCTCAGTATAGCATATATTTTGATGGTAACAGTTAAGCTCATAGGAGGAGTACTTTTTTCTCTCATCAAGACTACAGTTTTTTCCATCACATAACTCGTTCAATCCTATTTTAGCGCGGCGTAAATCAAGTAGTGAACCATATACCCATTGTTCGTTGTCTTGAATATAACCTTTATTAAAATGCACCTTATTATCATATGGGGTATACCCATTGCCAACTAGCACTTTGCTTTCCTTTGCTTTTGTTTTATCAAGAGGTAAAAATTGTATTTTATTTTTTGTACCATCTTTACCATCACAAAAAAACTCTCCCCCCTGATGTACTTCACTCACTGTAGCTTTCTTATATACAGTTTCCTTACGATCATTTTCTACAGCTTTATAACAATTGTCATCAAAATTGATGCCTTTCCCTTCTGGATTGTCGTAATCAATTGTTATTTTTCTGGGAACTAAGCTGAAGCTTAACTTGTCACCAGGATTTACTTTAATTCCAGTGTCCACATAACGTCTATTGCTGCCAAATCCTTTGCCACCACATAGTTCGTTTTTACTTTCATTAACACCATAATTGTTAGGTACACTATTAATATCCGCAGCCTTACTATAATTTGGTTCTGAGCCATCAGCACAAAAGCTAGCTGGCACAAGTACTTTCCTTGGATTTTTGTCTTCTTTAAAAGGGCAAAAATTTACTGATCCATCGAGGGTGAATTTGATTTTCTCACCCTGACTAATTACCTGACCAGAATCAACCCAATGAATTTTATCGGCTTTACGAACTGGAACATCCACATTAACGCTGGTGTTTTTGCTCTGCAACCCAGGCTCGACACAATCCATATTACAACCAGTGATTGCAAGACACAGTATCAATAATAGTGATCTTTTACTTATCATTGCTGTCTTCCTGGTTGTGGTATCTGAGGCGTTGACCTTTGAGTCCCTTGTAGTATTTGAGGTCTTGACGTACCTGAATGTTGAGAGGCATCTCCTCTTTCTCTTCTTTGAACACTTTGTTCATCTAACCCTACTGTTCCCATTAAGCTTTGTTGATACTGTCTTCCAGGTTCGCTTGCTACATAAGCACCAAACAACGAGTCAGATATTGCCGAAGAAGCTTCAACTAAAGCTTTCATAGCGTGTCCCAAAATAACAAAAGCCATCATAGCGGTAATATTAGGTGTATATTTGGAAGCATAACCATAAAAAATACAAGGGTTAAAAATCTTTAGGTTAATATTAAGTATACATGTAGAGCAGACCTCAAAATCAAATACTGAATACGCAATATAATCCATAACCTGACTTATCAGTGATATAAAAATTAAAAGGACCACTGGATGAATTGCAAATCTTGCTAAATTTTTAACCCAGTTTTGAAACATCTGCCTAGTATACGCAAATAAAAGACAAATAATAAAAATAGGTGCTAAAGAAAGTAATAACGCAACTATTGCTATAGATGTAATAAAAGAAAATAAGGCATTAAAAATAGATAAGCTCACTGTGATTAAACCCCAAATCACCAAGCAAAAAGATACAATGCCCAAAGGGCCAGAAAATATAAGAGATACTATTAACAATACTGAATGCGATGACAAGAACCTATTGAGCGGCAAATCAAGAAACTCAAAAACATTTGAAGTAGTGCCTCTAAAATTTGCTATTTCTATTAGTTGTTTTGGAGTGTTAATAAATATAGAGAATGCGTTGTTATAAAAAAAGTCCCAGCTATTATCCTGCAATAGCTGGGCGATGATTCCTATCTTTACGCATATAATTAAAAACTCATATATAGAAATATGAGTTAATCCAAAAAAGTAATAAAGAGTATATAAGATTATATATAGTACTAATAGTGATATTATAGTAGATCTAATGGTATTTGTTCTGCTTGATTTTATAAAACTTTCGTAAAGAGACTTTACAGGACTAGTATCAGAGTGAATTGCGTTAGGGTCTTTATAATTAGAGCCGAAAAATGCAGTTTTCACTTTTTCATCAAAGAAATTATATATTGCACTAAAAGTTTTTGTAGGTGGCTCTTTAGTTGTTAGGTTAATACTAAACTGACCTTCATTTTTGTAATCGCAGCCATGGTCTCTTATTCCATAATATATGGTGCCTGTTTTGTCTTTTAATTTTCCTTTCAAGTTTTCCATGTCATGAACTTTGCTGATATATACAGATATATCCGCTTGATTTTCACCAGGCTTATGCTCAGGGAATTTATCGGAAACACTTATATACAAGCTATTTTCCAGACTATGGTTCTTCGTTACTCTTATGTTGAAACCACCTTTGTCATTTCTATTGTAGCAGTGCTCGTCATTTCTACTACATAAACTAAAAGTTAAACTTGGTGTTCGATGGTATTTTTCTATCTTATAATCACAGTTAGTACATATGCCACCTGTTGGAATGTGTTCAAAATCTTCACCATCCATGTGAACTTTCAAAAGTGTAATGTCAGTTTTTACCTGTTTTTCTTTTAGTATTTTACTAATAATTTCAGCAACAACAGATTCACCACTAGAATTTAAAGCATTGAATAGCTCAATTTCTATATTATTATATTCAATATACACGCAATCCTCGCCTCTACGACCAGAAGAAAATTTACATATACGTCTACAGAGTGAATTTAAAATGTGCGTATCTATCTTACTTGCACTGCTCTCTGAAAGCTTGCTGCAATCTATATTCTCTCCTTGTTTTATAGAGTTAATAATATTTTCAATTTCCTTTTTTCTTTCATCTTGATCTAACTTCGAAAAATCTGAATCCCAGTACTCTCTTCCACTCAACCATTGCGCATCGCCTATTATATATTTATTAGGACATATCCCATCCTTGCTACCTTGGCATTTCTCTTGATTTAAAACATGTGCAAAATGTTCCGTTTCTTGCTCGCTACACTTTTCGTCGATTTTCAAATACCTGATTTTTGTCTCACTCTCTTTATCTTTACACACTTTACTTCCAATCACACTAAAGCTTATCGTATCGCCTTTTTTAAGTGCAAATGGTAATGCAACGTCATTTCTCCCAGGCCCAATTGCAAAATCTGCATACTGCTTAGGACAAAAATTAACCTTACTAGGCACTATATCAATCTCTGTTACTCTTATTCTATCTGAGATATTAACACCAGAATCAACCCATTTCTGCTCTGTTGACACTATATCTAGTTTTTCACGCAAACCTGATAAATTTTCTGGCTTAATACAGTGATGTTCCCCGCAGCCTGACAGAAAAAAAAACGGTATTATCAGCAAAAATTTTAGCATAAATCCAACTCATTCAGTGCTTTTGTTAACACTCTCGGAGCTACTAGAACCAGAACCTCGAGATTTACTCTTGTCTCCACCACTCAACTTCTTAGCAGCAGCACCAGCAACTCCAGCAACATCCCCAGCAGCAGCTTTGGCAGCAGATAAAGCTTTGCCCACCATTTGTCCAGGTGTCTGACCTGAGCCAAGTGCTGCTCTATGGTTACCAGCAAGTTCAGCAGCCATGCCAGGAAGAATGTTTAAAAAGTGGTAAAAGAGGAATAATACTAAACACAATTTTAATAATTCTCCGATGAGAGAGCTGCCAAACTCCATGTATGTAAAGTCGAATAGACCAAGTATGCTGCTCTTTTTAAAGCTATAATTTTGCATCATACATGCAAGAGTAGTTTCATTTTTATCACATTCCCCATCTTTCAATTTAAACCACTGTTTTTTCTTACTATATGAGATTTCTGCTTGTTTCTTTTCATATGACTTGTCCGGTTGTTCATTTTTATATGACTCGTCCAGTTCAAAATTTAAATTTTTAAAATAGATTTTATCACATGCTATGAACATAAAGGACAAAAACGCAAAAAGGATAACCGGGTATAAGCTATAGGTAATCAACTCCTTCACCCAGCCTTCAAAATATCCTTTGGTGTGTTGGAATAAAACCATAGGAATGAACAAAGGTGATAAAATGATGATTACACTTAAAGCAACTAGAGATAAAATAAATACATAGCACAGCCACAAAATAACCATCATCATCAGAACGGCCATAAATATACAGACAAGAGCTACTAAAATTTGTCCACCAGCAAAAATAATACCGATTACCGAACCTGCAACTAATAAGACAGGAGCAGCACCAAGCAAGACTGCTAACGTTGCAACACCTCCAGTACCAATTTTGCCACCAATTCCATCTAAAGGGGCACCTAAATAAAATAAAATTCTACAATCAAGCCTATCCCAAGGTGCAAGATAACTGTAAGATACCCTCTTTCCTGCACGAGTATATTCATAATCTGTACCTGCTTTATAATTACATATGCCTTTACTTTCAGATGATGCTTTTAGCACTATCTCTGACAAACCATTTGAGAGACGAGTTAATTCTCCATAATAATGAGACATGGTACTGCCTGTTGTGAAGTAAATCACTAAAGCGAATTTTATGATCAACATATACATTTCTTGAGGCCTCTGAACTCCACCAGACATGGCTTTTATAGAGAACAGTATTAAAGCTAAAACTAAAACAGCAGTTACAGTGTTTTTCAGCCTTTTCTGTGCTACAGATATAAAACTCTCACCATTTGGTGCACCTTTACCTGCAACTAAATTATCTAACGATTCCTTAATGCATTGCACTATCATAGAAGTTACGGGAATAGGAGCTAATGATTTACTCCCTGCCTGGTTATAACAAGCTTCAGAAACATACGAGCTAAAACAGCCAGCATTATCATAACCTACAAAAATTTTCCCCCCTTGTCCGTTGAGTCTTTTTTCTTTAGATCTGATAATAGTTTTATAGTCATCATTATTACCAATAGGAACTTTTTCCTCTCCTGTACCATCTTTATTTTTGAATATCATCACAGATTTTTCACACATAGGAGCAAGTGGGTCAGGTGGCAATTCCGTGCACCCCATATCAACCCCTTGCGGCCAAGGAGTCATTTCGATACCAAGCATGCTAACACTGGCTAACTCCACACATAATCTGCCCGTTTTTCTCACTGCTTTGAATGTAGCTCCATGTATGGGTTCGCTCTGTCCTGCTTTGAGAACTCTACATTCCAGACCACCATCAACCTTCGAGGACCATGACCCATCTACGTATCCAGTGTCTTTCTCCCTGACATCAAAGTCTATGTATCCAGGTTTTCCTCTGGAATTAAAGTCTACCTTATTAAAAAGATTACCAAAAGTTAAAGGGTTTCGATGACATACTTCTATATATTCACTGTATTGCACACCATTTTTTGGCCAGTAATAACTCTCTGTACTCTCCTGAACGTTAGAATTTAAGGCTTCTTTTTCTGCTCTTTTCCCGTCATAATCTTTTTTGTTCACGTCTTTCCGAGCTTTATTTTGCAAACAAGAAAAATATTCCTCTTCTGTTTGGTAATTTTCATTGGTGCAGCCACTATAACCTGTGTCTTCTAATTTAAAATTTTTGTATTTTCCATCATGATCACGTGCAACTGGGTGTTTAACAAAACTATGTTCACAAACAACAAGCCCTCCTATCGCTTTCCAGACTCCAACAATTGCAGCTATCATTCCAACAATAACAAGAGCGGTAAACAAACCAGCAGAAGAAACGATCAAAACAATGCCAGTAAATATTGCGCCAACAGCAATCGCTATTCCAGCAAGTGCTGCAGCTGTTTTAAACGCTCCACAATCAGGATTAGAGGCACGACTAAAACTGCCAGTGGAATTAAATCTGCTAACAAATTCTGTCTTGTCAGTACCACTTACTCCATCTGCAAGCACTGGATATGAGAGTAAAAAGTCTATATTTAGTAAAAATATCGCAATTAATAGCAATGACAGCTTAGTCTTAAACATTTTTTACCTTCTGATAAAATATAGGCAACCATACTTTTGGGTTGTCCCCAACTTCATTTAATATATCGTGTAACAATAGAACACTTTCTGCACGTCCGGATAATACGTTGATTATATCATCCAGGCCTTTTAAGTCTATTCTAGCTACTACAGCATTGACTCCTTGTTTCACCAAAAAGAATCTAGTACTCGGATCTGTGTGCTTAATTAATATATATTCACGTTCAGTTAACATAAAAACATCCCGATAGACACTAGTAGCTTTCAGATTTGGTAAAAAAATCTGTGTCGCTGTTTGTTGTACAAGCGTATCGCTAATAGTACTTTTACTTGCATCCTCAACACTCTGAGTAGCAAAAATCACAAAAGCATTTAGTTTTCTCAGTACCTTCAACCAGTCTTTTATCTTGGGTGCAAAAACTGGATTATCTATTAACGCCCATGCCTCATCAAGAACGATAATAGATGGAGTGCCATCAAGAGATATACTAATCCTATGAAATAAATAAATCAAGACCGGTCCAAGAGCAACAGGATCTTTGAGCAAGCTAGCCATCTCAAAACCAAATACTCTTGCTCGTGAAAAATCTAGCAAATCTTCTTTATTGTCAAATATTGCAGCATGAGAACCATTATCATGCCACATAGATATTGCCCCAGCTAGAGTATCAGGACCTGCAAGCCCTAAAAACGGTACGAGGTTTCTCAAGAATCTGTCTTCTTTTCTTAATTTAAAATTTCCTTCAATTGCATCATTAATTCGTGCAATATCTTCTGAAGTAAATTTATCATTATATACCGAAATTAAAGACTTTATCCACTCCATTAAAAATGTTCTATTATCAGAGGTATCATCAAGTTGTAAAGGATTAAAATTTGTTTTAGTTCTTGGTTCTATTACAGTATAGATACCACTAAGTGCTCTTAAGAAAATCTCTGCACCGCGATCTTTATCAAAAAGGAATATCCTTGGAGAAAACTTCATCGCTTGGGCACACAGGAAATTCATTAAAACAGTTTTACCAGCACCAGTTGGGCCAATTATCATAGTGTGTCCAACATCCCTTATATGAAAGTTGAAAAAAAATGGAGTACCAGATGTCGTGTCAAAAACTGTAACGGCATCTCCCCAGTGGTTATTGAATTTATTACCAGTAGGATAATTATGTTGAGATGCAAATCCAGCCAAATTAAGACTACTTATTGTAGCTTTTCTCACTATATAATCGAAATTACCAGGAATTTGCGCCCAAAATGCTGGTTCAAGGTTAACTCTCTCACGTATAGGGTAAACACCGCAATTAGAAAGCTCTGATTCTACCAACGACAGAGCGTTATCCAATGATTTAGGACTTTTTTCTATACATAAAATAGTCAGGTGATGTTGACCAAACGCAATCTTACCACTCATTGCGTCATCAAGCGCTTGAGAAATTTCTGCTATTTGAGAAATAGCTTTATCTGCAGACTGTATCATTCGATTTTGCTGTATCTGCATTTTTCCAATCGCCATTTGCCTGTTTATAAATTGAAAAGATTGCGTAATTATAAACTCGTAAGGAAGTTGTAAAAACGAATCAAGCATTCCTGCAGAAGTATGATTTCCATATTCTTTGATACTAATTATTCCAGCATATTTACTCTCATTATGAGTCACAACCTGTATCATCTTACGGCCAAAGAATAACCTATGTACTGGTAAGTATCTTGATATTTCAGTTCTTAGCGGAAAAAGCGTATTTGTAACGAAGCCACAATTTACGATTCTAGATAGAAACCCCATTATTTCGCAGAACAAACCATCTGGAGTTTCTTTTACTCCAAGAATTTTAGGCGAATAATTTCTAAGGCTTGTCACTACACGATTTGTCGTTTCCTCTAAATCTTCATACGTGGCACGTATATCACTTTCCCAAGCATGTTTTGAAGTTACATGTCCGAATTTTTTTAGTAGATGTGACAAAAATTCTACTCCTTTTGTGTCCGCTCTACGGATAATCGTAATGTATAGGTCATTAATAAATGATTGCCTTGTTGCGTGTTTTTCTCTCCATTTTAGATTTACGTGATTAGCGAAAAAATTCGGCAAACCTTGACTTGCAAATTCATCAGAAAAAATATTTTTCTTACGTCTGATAGTATGAAAATACAAACTAAATGCCGGAGATGAAATGCTTCTTAGCATCTGATTCCTGATGTTGTTCTGTATGACTAAATCCTCGTCATCGGCAGTTTCAAATGCAAAACCACTTAATTTTATAACCTTAACCAACCAATTTTCTTTTGTCATCAAGGTTGTGCTATTCCAATAGCAAGAATAAGGAATAAATTCAGCAGCGTGAACTTCCCTGTTCAGAGTAGATTTATTCTTTGATTGAATAGCCCTAAACCTCAGCATCACACAACGTTAAGCAATATCATAAGAATTGGCTCCATGGTAAAAACGATTTAAACATTTCGAGCACTTTTCCAATTTTACCATAAATAATTCAATAAACAACGGTTCTTTTGCAGAAGCTATATAACCAAGTCCATGTATACCTGGTAACATTAAGAGAATCACTCTTAAATCATTTGAATTAATGAAAATTAGCATGCAAATCAGGACGTTTAATATTGCAAACATATAACTCACACCAAAGAGCATTGCAGGTCTTGTAAGACCTTTAAATAATTGATCTGTTTGTATACTACCTGTGGACATATCTTTAACCTTCTAATAATAGCTCTAACACTAATACTATATCATTATATTAAAAATCCATTGAAACTAGTAGCACTTTAAGTTAAGATACATTATTTAATCTCGATAATGACAAGTTGGCCATTTAAAGAAGCAGAAAAAATATTGCAAGAGTTTCCTAATAAAAAAGAAATAATATTTGAAACTGGTTATGGACCCTCTGGTTTACCCCACATAGGAACCTTTGGAGAGGTTTTCCGCACTACAGTTGTTGTAAATGCATTAAAAAAAATAGCTCCTGGTATAAAAACCAAAATCATTGCAGTGTCAGATGATATGGATGGTTTGCGAAAAATACCAGATAATGTGCCAAATCAAGAGATGCTAAGAGAGCACTTAAATAAACCATTGACTATGATACCTGATCCATTTGGCACTCATCAGAGTTATGGTCATCACATGAATTCATTGTTGTGTAAATTTCTTGATTTGTTTGAATTTGAATACGAGTTCAGGAGTGCAACAGAGTGTTATAAATCTGGCGTTTACGATGAAAAACTTTTACTACTGCTGAAAAATTATGATAAAGTGATGGACGTAATGCTTCCATCATTTCGGGAAGAAAGGCAGCAGACTTATAGTCCATTCTTGCCAATATGCCCAAAAACTTCTCAAGTTTTACAAGTTCCAGTAATTGAAACAAATACAGATAAAGGAACAATCACGTATGAAGACCCAAACGGGGAAAAAATAGAAGTTCCGGTAACAAAAGGAAAATGTAAACTGCAATGGAAACCTGATTGGGGAATGAGGTGGGCCGCATTTGGAGTAAATTACGAAGCTCACGGAAAAGATTTAACTCCATCTGCTGTGCTTTCAAGTCAAATATGTGAAATACTTGGAGAAAAGCCACCACTTCTGTTTTGCTACGAGCTTTTCCTTGATAAAGAAGGAAAGAAAATATCAAAATCAAAAGGAAACGGCATTTCAATTGAAGAGTGGCTAACTTACGCACCAACAGAGAGCTTAGCATTGTACATTTTTCAGAGTCCTAAAAAAGCTAAACGTTTATATTTTGATGTGATACCAAAATCAACTGATGAATATTTAGAATTTGTAAAGCGTTATCATGAGAACAAAGAAAAGGATATAAATAATCCTGCTTGGCACATTCACCAGGGCAATGTTCCCAGTATAGAAACTTCAGGCATAAATTTCTCACTACTTTTAAACCTAGCAGCAGCTTGTAATGCTGAAAACAAAGAGATCCTATGGGGTTTTATATCCTCTTATGCACCAAACGTTACACCAGAAAATAATAAAATGCTTGATAGACTTTCAGACTTCGCAGTAAAGTATTATCACGATTTTATCAAGCCAACAAAATCATATAAAACTCCAAATGAAAAAGAAAAAGCAGCGTTACTAGATTTGAAGGACACTTTACATTCTCTATCTACAACTGCTACTGCTGAAGAAATTCAATCTCAGGTATTTTCTATTGGAAAAAAATATGATTACACCAACTTACGTGACTGGTTTCAGCTATTATATGAAACGTTACTTGGCCAAAAAACCGGTCCAAGAATGGGATCTTTCATAAAGCTTTACGGAATAGGTAATACGCTTTCTCTCATAGAAAGCGCTACTAAATGTATACTTTAGAGTTTACCTCCTTTCATTTGAGCTCTTTAGTTTTAATAAGAATTCCTTGACAAACTCCGCTAGCCCCCTTATCATGAAACTGAAGCTATTGTATTTGCTTTCGCCAATCTGCAG